>SKVA01000170.1 GCA_007129695.1 Spirochaetaceae bacterium
AAACTCACTTGTCTGCTGCCGGTAGATCATCGTCCCGACCAGATCGGCGGGAAGCAGATCGGGCGTGAACTGCAACCGCTTGAAGCTCGCGTCGATTACTTCGGCCAGGCTCTTGACCGCGAGCGTCTTCGCGAGTCCCGGGACGCCTTCGAGCAGCACGTGCCCGCCGGTGAGGATCCCCATCAGCATACCGTCGATCATCGATCGCTGACCGACTACCGCGCGTCCGATCTCCTCGCGACACTTGTTCAGCAGCTCGCTCGCGCGGCCTATTTCGGAGTCAAGGCCCCGATCGGAGCCCATCTGGTGTGCGTTGTTCATCTGCCTTCCTACGAGCGGTAATCCGCGTTTTCGTGCACGTACTGGTCCGACAGATCCGAACCCCATACAAGCGCGGTGCCGGCACCGCGTCCGCACGAGACGCCGATGTCAACGACTCGCTGATGCGGAGGGAAGCCGACCGAACGAGGGTTCATCGACGTCGACTTCAGATAGTCGGACAGTCTCACTTCCTTGTCACGATCGATCGTGAAGGAACCCTTCTCAAACACCGTCTCGTCGCCCACGCGGATCACAAGGTCACCCGGGTCGGCTTCGATCCCGTTCGACCCGAGGTAGTCTCCGAGCGCAGCAAGGATCCGGCCGACGTTCGGGTCGTTGCCGTAGATCGCGGTCTTGACGAGCGGGCTGTTGACTATCGCCTTCGCCGCCGCGCGGGCGATCTGATCAGACGGCAATCCGGTCATTCGCACTGCGACAACGTGAGAAGTGCCCTCCCCATTGCGTACCACATCCTGCGCGAGAAATCCACAGAGTGACGCAAGCGCCGCCTCGAACTCGTGCGCAGCAACCGGGGACACCCGTCCCGACGACATCGCGAGCACCATGTCGCTCGTGCTCATGTCCCCGTCGACCGATATCGCGTTGAACGTGGTGTCAACCGTTCGCGCAAGGATCTGCCGCAGCTCGTCGCGGGCAACGCTCAGGTCTGTCAGGATAAAGACGAGCATCGTCGCCATATTCGGTTCGATCATCCCGGCACCCTTTGCGATGCCGATGATCGACCCTCCGCCGACTTCGACCCGACGGATCTTGGGGTAGCTGTCGGTCGTCATGATCGCGCGGGCGATGTCGAGCGCGCTGCCGGGCCGAAGGCCTTCGGCGAGCGTCGGAAGCGACGACTCCATCTCGGGCACCGGCAGCGACCAGCCGATGATCCCGGTCGACACGCTGAGCAACCGCCGTTCGGATACCCCGGCGGCACGACCGAACGCCGCGGTGAGCCTGCGCGCATCGTCGAGCCCGGTCGCCGAGCGCACGTTCGCGATCTTGTTGTTGACCAGGACACCCTGCAGCGCGGGCTCGCCCATGCGCTCGCGACCGAGGATGACCGGAGCACCAGGGAACGCGTTACGGGTGAACACCGCGGCGAACCGCTCGGTCGGTTCATCGGCGACAATCGCGCCCAGGTTCATCGCGTACGGTTCGCGCGTCGGCCGTTCCCTTGGTGTAAACGTCAGGCGCGTGGTCGCCGCGCGAAACCCCTGTGGCAGCGCAGCCTGCGTACCAAGGAACTCGGTATACGTGGCCGCGTCGTTGAAATCGGGGAAGATCATTGCCGGATTATGACCGATTTTCCCTCTATTGCAACGCTCCCGTCGTCGGTACTGTACGCGACGCCGGCTCGGTCTAGGTACGCGCGCGTGCGCGCCGGAAACGGCGGGGCGACTTCGATCGCGTCGCCGGTGACGCGCAACCCGTAGACCATCCTCATGGTGTCACCGACGGTGCGGGTCACGCGCGCGTAGTCTCCAGCCGCGAGCGCCTCCTTGGAGACGAGCCAGCTTCCACCGCACGCGACGACCTGCGGGAGCGCAAGGTAGTCGTGCAGATTCTTCAGGCTGATCCCGCCGGTCGGCATGAACTTCAGACTCGGATACGGCCCGGAGAGCGCCTTCAGCATATCGGTCCCGCCGAGCGGCTCGGCCGGAAAGAACTTCACGACGTCGAGTCCGCGCGAGATCGCGGCTTCGATCTCCCCGGTGCCGCTGATGCCGGGGAAGATCGGAATCCCCTGCGTGATGCAGAAATCGACGACCTCCGGGTTGAACCCTGGAGTGACGACGAACTTCGCGCCGGCGGCGACCGCCTCGGCCGCCTGCGCGGTCGTCGATACGGTGCCGGCACCGACGAGCAGGTCGGGGTACGAGCGAGCCATGCGCCTGATCCCTTCGAGCGCGGCCGGCGAGCGGAACGTCACCTCGGCGACCGGTAGTCCGCCGGCGATCAGCGCCTCCGCGAGCGGCTCGGCCTGATCGGGGCTTCCGAGCACGATGACCGGCACGACCGCGTAATCGTACAAGAGGTCTGACAAGGCGCTCATCGCTGTACCCTCGCGCTGCCGCCCTTCACGAGCTTTTCGACCTCGTCGAGCGACGCCATCGACGTGTCTCCCGGAGTCGTCATCGCGAGCGCGCCGTGCGCCGCGCCGTACTCGACGCATTCGGCGGCGTCCTTGCCGGTCAGGAACCCGTAGATCAGACCGCTCGCGAAGCTGTCGCCGCCGCCGACACGGTCCATGATCTCGAGCCGATTGCGCGCGCTCGCCTGATGGAACTCGCCGTCGTGGTAGAGCACGGCGCTCCAGTCGTTGACCGTCGCCGAGTGCACGTCGCGAAGCGTCGTCGCGACCGCCTTGAAATTCGGAAACTCGGCGACGACGCGCTCGATCATCGACTTGAACGCGGCAGGATCGAGCCCGGTAATGTCTTCGCCGACACCCTCGACCTCAAACCCGAGCGACGCGGTGAAGTCTTCCTCGTTGCCGATCATCACGTCGACGTACTTAGCGATCTCTCGGTTGATCTCGCGCGCCTTCGCCTGCCCGCCGTTGGTCTTCCACAGCGACGATCGGTAATTCAGATCATAGCTGACGATCGTTCCGTGCTTGTGCGCGCTTTTCATCGCGTCGATCACGACGTCGGGGGTCGAGTCGCTGAGCGCCGCGTAGATACCGCCGCAATGGAACCAGCGCACGCCCTCCTTCCCGAAGATCGTGTCCCAATCGATATCTCCCTTCTTGATCCGACTCGCGGCGGAGTACGCGCGGTCGGACACACCGAGCGCGCCGCGCACGCCGAACCCGCGTTCGGTGAAGTTGAGCCCCACCCGGTTCTCACGCCCGATCCCGTCGTAGTCGACCCACAGCACGTAGCGCAGGTCGACGCCGCCCTGCAGCATCAGGTCTTCGAGCAGGAGCCCGACGTCGGTCCGCGGGATCGCGGTCACGACCGCGGTGCGCAGGCCGAAGCAGCGGCGCAGGCCACGCGCGACGTTGTACTCGCCCCCACCCTCCCAGACGGTGAACGAGCGCGCCGACTTGATCCGGCCCTCACCGGGGTCGAGCCGGAGCATCACCTCGCCGAGCGACAGCTGGTCCCACATGACTTCGGACGGCGATTTGATCGATAGAGCGTGCATCAGAAACCTCCAGTGCTTGCCGGCAGCGTATCACAAGCCGGCGAATTGTTCGAGTCCGGATCGGTGGCTAGAGCGCCGGCAGGTCGACCCACGAGCGCTTCTGCCAGCTGTCGAGCCCCGCCTCCGCGAGCTGAACCCCCTTCGCTCCTTCGAGCAGCGTCCACGGGAACGGCTCGTTGTCGTAAACGTGCCGGATGAACAACTCCCACTGCGCGCGAAACGCGTTCTTCGCGGGGTCGCGGTTCGGAACGAGCGTCCAGTCGTGGAAGTAGTCGATCGGGCTTTCCAGATCGGGGTTCCAGACCGGCTTGGGCGTCGTCGCGTCGGGCTGCACGTAGCACTGAGTGAGCCCGGCGACCGCGCTCCCGTTGGTCCCGTCGACCTGGATCGTCAGAAGGTCGTCGCGGCGCACCCGCACGGCCCAGCTGGAGTTGAACTGGCAGATGATCCCGTTCTCCAGTTCAAACGTCCCGTACGCCGCGTCGTCTGCGGTGCACGCGTAGCGGCTGTGCGACTCGTCGTACCGCTCGGGCACATGGACCGCGCCGATCGCAGACAGCCGCTTCACCGGGCCGAACAGGTTGTCGATCACGTAGCGCCAATGGCAGAACATATCGATCATGATCCCACCGCCGTCTTCCTTGCGGTAGTTCCAGCTCGGTCGCTGCGTCGGCTGGTACTCGCCGTCGAACACCCAGTACCCGAACTCGCCGCGCACGCTCAGGATCCGGCCGAAGAAGCCGGTCCGGATCAGGTAGGCGAGCTTCATCAGCCCCGGGAGCCACAGTTTGTCCTGAACGACGCCGTTCTTCACGCCCGCCGCCTGCGCCTGCTTCCACAGCGACAGCGCCTGGTCGAGCGACGTACCGGTCGGTTTCTCGCAGTAGATCGGC
>SKVA01000451.1 GCA_007129695.1 Spirochaetaceae bacterium
CCGACCCGGATCTACGCGGGGGTTGAGATCCGCCAGATCTTCTATCACTCGATCGAAGGACCGTACGAGTCGTACAGCAGCGGCAAGTACCAGAACAACCGCGGCATCCAGCACAGCATGCTGTGGAAGGAGTTCCAGAAGCCGCCGTCGTGACCGTTCGGGCCTACCACCCCGGGCGGTGGAAGCAGCTGCGGTTGCCCGTGTGGCAGGCGGGGCCGGTCTGGTCGACGGTGAGCAATACCGCGTCGGCGTCGCAGTCGACGCTGATCGCGATCACCCGCTGCACGTGCCCCGACGTTTCGCCCTTCTTCCAGAGTCGGTTGCGGCTGCGCGAGTGGTAGTGAGCGAACCCCGTCTCTATCGTCTTCAGCCACGCGTCACGGTCCATCCATGCGATCATCAGCACTTCTTTGCTTGTCGCGTCCTGCGCGATCGCGGCGACAAGCGTGTTCGCGGCGAAGTCGGGTTCCACCGGCTTGATGTTCTGTTCGTCCGGAGCGTGTTGATCGCCGCTCATCGCCACGTCGCCTGCAGCTCATCGACCGGAATCGCCGTCCATCGCTCGCCTTCGAGCCGCATCGCGTAGTCGTGTTCGAGCTTGCGCGTGAGCCCCTCGTTGAGCTTGCGCGCGGTTGCGCGCAGATCGTTGGCCGGATCGTCGCTCGTCGGGTATGCAGGGTGGTCGGCTCTCAGCCCGCTCGTCATCAGCGTTTCCAGCAGGAGCTTCGCTGCCAGGAGCCGGTCCCACTTCGACACGCTGAAGACCAGGAAGTCGTCGAGCATGCCGATCACCTCCCACGTGACCTGCTCGGCCTGCGAGTACCGACCGGCGTCCTTGTCCTGATCGGTGAAGCGGGTCGGCAGATCGCGCGCGATCCGGTCTATGTTCCGGGTCAGGAACGACAGGTCGAACAGGCCGGTGGCGGCGTTGAACAGGATCGGCCTTCCGCTCTTTTCGGCGGACAACACGTCCTCCTTCGACACCGCGGGGCCGATGTCGGCGCAGCTGAGTCTGCCGTCGGTGTCGCGTACGAGGATCCCGCCCTTGACGTCGACCGGCGTCTTGTACGCGAAATCGAAACCTGCCTGCTTCCCGGTCAGCGCCAGGTAGGCAATGCCGATCGGGCTCGGCAGGAAGCCGATGTTGTCGACGTTACCCAGATAGACGAAGCGCTTGCCCGAGTCGAACAGCCGCTGGTAGGTCTCTTTCAGCACGGCAAAGCTCTGACCGTGGCCGCCAGGGAGCGCGATCGGCTCGTCGTAGCGTTCGTGCGCCGATGCGAACACGCGCTTCGGTCGGCCTTCGTCGCTGTGCGTGTACGCGCTGACCAGCGGTTGCACGGCACCAATGACTTCGGTCGCATCGATTCCGGTCGCGGCGATCAGGTCGGACAGGAGCGGGTCGTCGCGGTACCGGTCGTAGTTCCTGGCGAGTTCGTCGTGCGTCTGATGGCTCGTCATCTGGAACAGCGGTGCGAGCGGTGATGGCAGGCGGTCGAATACCGCCGCCGCGGCGTCGCCGAGCGCGCGCCGATACGCCGAGCGGCTGCGAAGCGCGGTGATCAGCAGGTGGCGCATCTTCAGCTGCAGGAAGCTCGGTCCGAACGTTCCGTCGGGGTTCACGAAGGCGGGTGTGACGCCCTTGGGAGCGCCCTCGCTGAGTTCGGACAGGCGGTCGAACTCAGGCCCGAGCAGTTCGAGTAGTGCGCTGCTGAATCCCGAGTTCTTTGTCCGATCGGCGTAGCTCGTGGCAGATCCGCCGTTCAGCACTCCGTACGCGACGCGAGGCATCAGCAGCAGCCCGACGCGTTCGAGCGCCGCCGCGTCGAACACGAGCGCACCGTCGTCGGCCGCGGCCCGCGCACTGCCGGGCGCGAGCGCGGGCAGATCGGCGAGCAGCTCATCGGGCAGAAGGTCGCCCAGGCGATCGCGGACCGTCTGGGCATCGACGGTGAGCGACGGCTCGCCGGTGAAGTCGACGACCGTCGACCCGTCGACGTCGGGGAGCTCGCCGACCTTCACGGGCTTGAACCGATCGTACTCGCCCCGGTTGTACGCCGACAGAATCGACAGCGACAGATCGACGTCGATCTGTTTCGACTCCATGTTGCGGATCAGGTTCGGTGGAAGATCGTCGCGAGTCATAGGCATCCTCACATGAGCGAATAGGCTGCGTGCGCCGCTCCGTAGAGCGATATGTCGTAGTCCTTGACCAGGAACACCGGAACGTCCATCAGAAGCGGCGCAATCTTGTCGTTGGTGTGCTTTTCGAAGGTTCGCATGAACCGGTCATTGTCAGTGAACCAGTGCTCGTTCTTCGCCGCTATTCCGCCGGCCAGGTAGAGACCGCCGCGCGGCAGGAAGAAGAGCCCGGTGTTGCGCGCGTAGCGCGCGTAGAGCGTCACGAAGAGCTCCATGATCCGGGCGAGACCCTGGTGCGACGCAGCGTGGCGCGACACCGCGCCGGGAATCTCACGCGGATCGCCGTCGGCGATCCGGCGAACCGTCTGATCGCGCTCAAGCCTTCCCGTGTCGACGAAGAACGCGAAACCGTTCGTTATACCCTGTCCGGAGACGTAGGACTCGGCGTCGGGCTCCCGTGCAGGCGTCTGTGAAGCGAGGCGGTCGCGGAGGTAGCGGTCGAACTCGCGGGTGATGTCGTCATCGGCTGCAAAGTCGGTGTGTCCGCCTTCCGAAGGATGCGCTGCAAAGTGCCCGCGATCCTCTATCAGGTAGCCGGTGCCGAGTCCCGTTCCCGCGCCGACCACTGCCCGTACCGCACCGTGAGGTCTCGGTACCGACCCGTCGGTATGCGGGAGCGCGAGCGATTCGATCGACGGGTGGCTGTCGAGCAGCGGCAGTGCGTAACAGATCGCGCTGAAGTCGTTGATGATGAAGGTGCGCACCCCGGTCGCGTTCTCGACGGTGGCGCCGTCGATGATGAACGACACGTTCGTCATGCGGCAGACATGCTCCTTGACCGGGCCCGCGCCGCTGAGGCAGCACCGGTCGATCCGCTCGAATGCGGACGAGTTGCCGGTGCGGAACCGTTCGATCGCCTCTTCGACGTTCTCGAGGTGCGCGGTATCAAACCGCTCGCGTGCGCGGAGAACGAACTGCTTTTCGATGCGCTCGACGAGCGCGAGCGTTGTGTTCGTTCCTCCAATATCACCAACCAGCGTCATACCCGGAAGCTACCCGAGCCGCCGGAAAATGGCAAGGATAGCTACTTGTGGCAAGGGTGGTTATGCTATAGCATGGCGCGGAAGGAGTGGCAGAGATGGCGGCCGACAAGAAGAAATACCGCCTCGTGACGCGAAGCGACTTCGACGGGCTCGTTTGCGCGGTGCTCTTGAAGGAGCGCGACATGATCGACGAGATCAAGTTCGTGCATCCGAAAGACATGCAGGACGGACTGATCGCGATCAGCGACGACGACATCACCGCTAATCTCCCGTACGTCGACGGCGTCCACATCGCGTTCGACCACCATCTCTCCGAGACCCGCAGAAACACCGAGCACGAAGGCTACGTTATCATGCCCGAGGCGCCTTCGGCCGCCAGGGTGATCTACGAGCATTACGGCGGCAAGAAGGCCTTCCCGAACGTTCCCGATGACCTGATCCAGGCGGTCGACAAGGGCGACTCGGCGGCGTTTTCGATGGATGAGGTGCTCCATCCGAAAGGGTGGGACCTGCTGAACTTCATCATGGACGCGCGCACCGGGCTCGGGCGCTTCCGAAACTTCCGCGTCTCCAACTATCAGCTGATGATGGACCTCATCGACTACTGCCGCGAGTTCACGATCGATGAGATCCTCGATCTCCAGGACGTGCGCGAACGCGTCGACCTGTATCGCGAGCACGAAGCGCTCTTCAAGGAACAGTCGCTCAAGTGTTCGACCGTGCACGACAACGTCCTCGTCGTCGACCTGCGCGCAGAAGAGACGATCTACGCGGGAAATCGCTTTCTGAAATACGCGCTCTTTCCCGACACCGACATTTCGGTGCAGGTGATCTGGGGCTTCAAGAAACAGAACACCGTGGTGAGCGTCGGCAAGTCGATCTTCCGCAAGAAGTCGAAGGCGAACGTAGGCGAACTGATGCTCGAGTACGGCGGTGGAGGGCACATGTCCGCCGGCACCTGCCAGGTCGCGAACGAGGATGCCGACCGAATCATCGCCGAAATCGTCACCCGTCTGAAGGGAGTCTGATTCACGCCAATGGACCCGATCGAACAGCTCAACGCCGGCGACCGCGATCGCCGATTGGAGACCCTTCGTCGGCTTTCGGAAGAGCGCCGCACGTCGTGGCCCGAGTTTTCCGATGAGGTGAACAACCACGTTCATAC
>SKVA01000113.1 GCA_007129695.1 Spirochaetaceae bacterium
CCGCCGATCACGTCCCAGATCGCGTAGAGCGTCAGGTCGCTTGTCATGGGGATCACGTCGGACGGCTGATACGGGGTCCCGAAACCACCTGGATCGGTGTTCCAGCCCGTAAACCTGAGCAAGATACCATCCTGCAGGAACTCCAACGATGCTTGCCCTTCCACGATCGCGTTGTTCCCGAAGTCGTAAACGCCGCTGGGGGGCGGAGTTCCTCCCGCTCCATTGCCTTGATAGGTCAGGGTGAAGATCTCCGGAATCCAGGAGGCGTAGAGCGTCTGGTCCCCCACCGTGGTGTGGGTGTAGTTCTCGCCATCGGCATACACATGTACGCCCCCCGGGGTCAGCGACCAGCCATCGAAAGTGTGCCCGACGAACGTGAAGGCGTTCGGGGTCAGCGGGACGGTGGCATCGAAGTCGACCGGCTGCGGGGTCATCGTTCCCGCACCGAGGTACGGATCGAACAAAATGCTATACGTGTTCGCCAGCCAGCGCGCGTAGAGCGTCTGGTTCCCCACCGTCGTGTGCGTGTAGGCGGCTTCATCGGCAAAGTCGAGCGGTCCGCCGGGCGTCAGCGACCAACCGTCAAACGTGTAACCCGCCCGGGTGAACGCGTTCGGGTCGAGCGTGACCGTGGCATCGTAATCGACCGGCTGCAGCGGCATCGCGCCGATCCCGCCCTGCGCATCGAAGACGATGTCGTAGGTGTTCGCGGTCCAAGCCGCGTAGAGGGTGATATCCGCACTGACAGTGTCGGTAGCAAACACCCACGGAACAACGAAGGTCACGTCGTCGACGAACCAACCGCTGAAGGTGTAGCCTGGGCGGAGTGGATCGGCCGGCTCGGTTACGAGTCCGAACTCGGGAACGGTCTCCGCCGCGACCGCCGAACCGCCGTTCGATTCGAACGTGACCGTGTAGGTCGGCACCAAGGACCAGAACGCGTACGCCGTGAGGTCACCCGAAACGATCGTGGAGGCGGTGAACTCGACGCCGGCACCCAATTGCTGGGTCCGCCACCCGCCGAAGAACTGACCCGCCAGCAGCTGCTCGGTCGGGAGCGCGCCGACGGTCGTATCCGGAGAAGAGACCACAATGGTCGACGGCGTCGCGTCGACATCCGCTCCCTGGCTGTCGAACGTGACCGTGTACGAGTAGCCGTCCCATCGCGCGTAGAGGGTCATGTTAGCCGTGACCGTGCGCGAACCGAAGTCCCACGCGTCGGCGAAGGTTCCGTCGTCGGTGAACCAGCCGCCGAACAGGTACCCGACTCGGGTCGGGTCCGAAGGTTCGGACACCAGACCTCCCTCGAAGACGTTCTGCGGACCAACCGCCGACCCGCCGTTGGACTGGAAGCTCACCGTGTACTGCGGGAGAGCCGACGGACCGTCCAGGCTCGGTGGCGGTCCGGGGAGCGCGAGGTCGGTCGCGACGGCGGTGGGCTGGTCGGTAATCTCGTCAACTGTGCCGGTCCGGGTTATGTCAGCCCGAGGGTCGAATCCGGGTTCGCCGACAGCGACGCCGTCCAGCGCGGTGACGAGTGCATCGTCGGTCGCATCAACCACGCCATCGCCGTTGACATCTCCCGGCAGGTACGCGAACGAGCGTTCGCTGACGATCACTCCGGCCGGGTCGATGATCCGCATCCGGACGGATACTGCGCCGGGCGCCGACGGACGGCGGAACGCGACTCGGTAGCGATCCGGAGAGAGGTTGTCCGGACTGACCGCCTGAACAGACTCCGTACCACCCGCGTTCACCGCGAGTACGATCAACGATGAGCTCAGCGTCTGCTCGGAGATCGGGGCCGCGAATGTCAGGACTACCCTCGAACCAACGGGGTTTCGCGGCTCTACGAAGAAACCGGCCCCGCCGTACTCAGCGTCGTCGATCTCGAGCGCTATCGGCTGCCCACCGTGCTCGGCTACGCTTTCCCATCGCTCTACCGCTGGAAGCGTTGAACCCGCCGGTGGGTTACGCAGTACCGTCTCCCCGGTGAAGCCCGCCGAACCCGGGTCCACCGGGCTGAAGAAGGGGCGACAGCCCGAAAGCACGATCGCTCCAAGCAGGAGCGTCCCGGCCACCCGAAACCAGAGGCGATGATCGATGCTGATACGTCGGGAATCACCCCCCGACGTGCGGGCGCGTATCATCCGCTATCCTGAGTAGACCGATTACCCATAGCATAGCAGATTCCGTACGGGATTACTCGAACTATGTCAGAAAAAACGCATTACGTTCAGGATGTCTACTCGTTGCGAACAGCCTCGCGGCAGTGGGACCGCAGGTTCCACCGTCCGATGCCTACCGCCGCCGTTGGCGGTAGAGGTCACGCTCGAACCGGTCGCCGATGCTCCACGCGGCGCTCCGTGCGACTCGCTCGATTCCGGCGGAGATCTCCTGCTCGTCCAGATCGGCGAGCATCGCTGCGGTGAACACGTTCCCCGCAGCGGCCGGGAGTCCGAAGACCGCGGGGCTGACGCGTTGCTCCTCGCTGAAGTCGTACCGCCAGATACGGTCGCTCGCCGCGGGGTCGAACATCTCGACCCGACCTTTGAGAACGAACCGGACCGACGATCCCGCCCGCCCCGCGTCGATGCCGTACTCCCGGATCCGTACGTTCACCGTGTAGGTCGCATCGCGCGCCGAGTCGACGACCGGCATGTCCAGAGCGACGGAGTAGAACGACGACAGTTCGTCATCGATGATCCGGGCCAGGTCGAGGTTGCGCATCGCGGCGTCCATGCGCTGCTGCGCGCGAAACGCCTGGTCGGCCTTGGCCGCCGTTGTCCCGATGCTGATGAGGCTGCCGACCGGGTCATTCGCGTCGATCGTGACCGAGTAGTTCGCCTTCACCCGGGCATCGGGCGCGACCCGCACGACTATCCGCACCGGCTCTCCTTCGATCGGTCTCTCCGCGAGCGTTCGAGATACGCAGCCCGCGAGCACGATCACGCACATGAGCGAGAGACCTATCGTGTTTGTGATGGCCGTTCGGTAGATCCGTTGCATTCCATGCTCCTGCGTCGAGACTCGTACGATCCGTCACTATAACACCGGGCGCTTCATCCGGTGTTACCGTCACTCGCTGAAGAGCATACTGCAGCGCAATTTCATTGTCCTAATTCCGCTAATATGACTATTTTAACGTTATGAAGCGTTTCGCATCGATGAAATCGGGTCTCCTTCTGGTGCTAATCCTGTTGGTCGCTGCCTCCTGCGCAACCGGCACCGACCCGACGCGACTCGATGGAACGAACCCGATCCTGGACAGTGGCTCGGTCGTTTTTCAGGGACCCGACGCGAACATCGTCGTGATCGCGTGGGACCAGACGAAACCTATCCGGCTGACCACCGGCGCGAAGGCCGGTCGACTGAGCTATCCTGCGTACGCGTGGGCCGGCGATCGGGTCGTTTACGTCGCTCACGATCGCTCAGCCGACGGCCGGCTCACCGCGGCGTTCTACACCGCCGTACCCGGCGGACGGTCCGTGCGTGTCTGGCGCGACGACTCGATTGCTCCGTTCTTCCTCTATCCGTCTCCCGACGGCTCCCGCGTCGGGTATTTGGGTGGAAGCGCCGGGACGACCGGTTTCAGGATGGAGAGCGTCGATCTGGCCAACCGCCAGCGTGTCGTCCACGGCGTCGGGCAGCCCTTCTACACCGCGTGGTCACCGTCGGGAACGCAGGTCGTGTCCCACGTCAACGGTGCACCCGGGCGCAACGCGGCGCTTCGAATCGACGATGTCGACACCCTTCCGCGCGTAGGCCGGGCCGGTGATTCATCGCCGCAGGGCTCCTCTGCGGCGCCCCGCGATCCGGCGCGCTTGCCGCTGCGGCCCGGCGCGTTTCAGACGCCTGCGTACAACTCGGACGGCAGTCGGATTGCCGTTGTTCTGCGAACCGGCGCTGGGTCGGGTATACACTTCCTGGACGCGGCCGGCGACGATCTGGGACGGCTGGCCGACACGCGCGGCGCAGTCGCGATGAGCTTCGCGCCCGACGGAAACAGCATCGCGTACATCGATGGCGGCTACTCCGCGATCGGGTCGGTTGTGGGGCCGCTCGTGGTGGCCGGGGCGACCAACCGTCGCCTGAGCGACGCCGCGACCGCGTTCTTCTGGTCTCCTGATTCGCTGAGACTTGTTTTCTTTGAACCGTACCTCATGCGCGACGGTTCACCGCGGTTGATGTACCGGGTGCGAATGTATAGCGTGCTCGATCGGCAGGTCTTCACTGTCGCGACAATGCGCCCGGCGGAAAGCTTCGTTCAGCAGATCGTCCCATTCTTCGATCAATACGCTCGCGGATACTCGA
>SKVA01000215.1 GCA_007129695.1 Spirochaetaceae bacterium
CGTGTCGGTGATCAGCCGCATCGACGGCTCGGGCGGAAAGATGTAGGTGCCGCGAGCGATGTACTCCTTGAGGATGTCGTTCTGGATCGTACCGCGGAGCTCCGACCACGGGACGCTCTGCGTGTCGGCGACCGCCAGGTACATCGCGAGCAGGATCGCCGCGGGCGCGTTGATCGTCATCGACGTGGAGACCATGTCGAGCGGGATCCCGTCGAATAGCAGCTCCATGTCGGCCAGGCTGTCGATCGCGACCCCGACTTTGCCCACCTCGCCGGCGGAGATCGGGTCGTCGGAGTCGTAGCCGATTTGAGTGGGGAGGTCGAACGCGACCGACAGCCCGGTCTGCCCCTGCTCCAGGAGGTAACGGTACCGGAGATTGGACTCCAACGCAGTTCCGAATCCCGCGTACTGTCGCATCGTCCACAGCCGCCCGCGGTACATCGTCGGCTGAACGCCGCGCGTGAACGGGTATTCGCCAGGGAAGCCGATCTTCTCCAGGTACGCGTGTTCATCCAGGTCGGCGGGGAGGTAGAGCCGGTCGACGGGTGTGTCGCTTCCGGTCACAAACTGCTCGCGCCGCTCGGGGAACCGGTTCAGCGTGCGCCCGAGAGTCGATTGCTCCCAGCGCTCTCTCGCGTGGTCAATTCGTTCTGACATTGGAGCCGCCTCTTGTGCTGATCCACTTCAGCTTATACGAAGCTGTTTTGGGTGTACAGGCGCCGTACCGGAAGTCCGGCGGGACGGGCACAACAGGTGGCGAACCGCGCAGTGAGCGGCCTGTGCTGCCGCCAGGATCTGGGGGGCCGCGATCTGGCGCCGATCAGGGGTTTCCGAAGTCGGGTGCACGGGTTACCCTGTAGTGGAGTGAGCGCGGTGAGGCGTCTGGCTCAGGGAGGATCTTGTGCGGGCAACCGTAGCGTACTTCACCAGAGGCGGACGAAGCGAGCGCGCTGCGCAGGCGCTAGCGAACGAACTCGGCGAGCGGGGTGTCGATGTGGAACTCGTCCGACTCACGCCGACTCGAGGCACGAGCCTTGTAGGTGGCGCGCTCCTTGCCGCGCTGCGGGTTCCATCGGGTCTCACCCATACTCCTGATCTGAACGGGGTCGACCTTCTGGGGCTGGTCGGCCCTGTGTGGGCGGGATCGATAACGCCTGCGATGCGGTCGATGATGGACGCCCTGCACGACATCGAAGGCCGACCGGTCGTCAGCATCGTCTGCGGATTGCACGCGTGCACGGGCGTGGCGGCGCGTGTGGTGAAGGCGCTGCACGCGAGGAACGCCGGTCTGGTCGCGTCGCGTGCGGTAGGCAGATCTGTCCTGAAGGATCCGCACGCCATCAAGGATCTTGCGCGCGAACTGTGCGCGGAGGCTCTGCAGTCGACGCGGCCGTAGCCGATGGTCGACTACAGCAACGGGTTCCTGACCTCGATCGGCCCGAACCGCGCGCCATCGCTGAAATCCTCGCTGTAGAGCACCGTGCAGTGAGCGGCCTGTGCCGCGGCGAGGATCTGCGCGTCCCAGTACGATAGCTGGTGGTGAGTCTGCAACTTGACCGCCGACAGAACGATGCCGTGGTCCACCGGAAGGATGCGGAACGCCGAAAAGAGCGACAGCTGATGCTGCGCGAGCGCTCTGCTCATCGGCATCGCGATCTTCTGCGTTACCGTCACCCAGAACTCGGCCAGAACCTGCGTCGACACCGATCCCGTTCCGGCCCGGACTACCTCCGCGATCAGACGGCGGGCCGCGTTTTGTTTCTGCTCGTCGGCCGTGTCGTTCGCGTAGACCAGGATGTTCGCGTCGAAAAAGACCGCGCTATCGGTCATAGAGCGCGTCGCGGTTCACGCGCGATCCTCCCGACGAAGCGGTGCTCGCCGCGAACAGCGAGTCGAGCTCGTCGGCGAGGAACTCTCGTCGCGTATCGTCTCGCTCGACCAGCGACGCAAGGTGGTCACGAAACAGCTCCGAGACGGTCGTATCCTGGTCCACCGCGAGCTTGCGCGCGCGCTTGAGAAGCGTTTCGTCGACGCTCATCGTAACATTTGCCATGCTTACATAATACGTGGTGCACATAATATGTGTCAACAGCTCGGTCTGACCGCGTTACGGGCGGCTACCACCCAATCATCGACAGCCACGGCTCGGGTACGGCGGTGATCGGTACGACGTACGCGAGCTGGCCGCTGTCCCGGCCGACGATCGAGGTCGGAAGACCGATCAGGCGGAAGCGGTCGTCGAGCGCGGCGCCACCCGAGTTACCGGGGTTGATCTCTCCGTCGGACTTGAACACCAGACCGAACCCGGTCCGCTGGAAGCCGGCGACGACCCCGCGCGTGTAGGTGATCGACGCGCGCGATCCGGTTCCCCCCACCCACGGGTAGCCGATGAAGTGGACCGGCCCGGATATCCTCACCGGGTCGGTGGAGCGCTCGAGCGCCGGGAAGGCGTAGCCGGCGGGAAGCCGATCGCCGTAACGACCGGCCGTGATGCGTAGCAGCGCCAGGTCGCGCTCGGGCTCCCACGCGACCACCTCCGCGTGGAAGAGCTCGACCGGCGGGCGGGTGTGGTCCAGGCTGATACCGATCACGATATCTTCGGACGGTCTGTCGTCGGGGCCGGCGACCACGTGCCAGTTCGTCAGAATGTAGCCCGACGCGGTTACGATGCACCCCGACCCACCTCCGTCGGGGGTCGAGACCTCGACGGTTGCTGCGAGCGCGCGCTCGAACGGATCGGCGGGGATCGGGACCACCGGTATCCCCCTGATCGCTTCGGGGGGATCGGCGGTGAGGCTCACGATGATCGAGTAGTCGACCGGCGCGTCGAACGAGACCTGGTCGACAACCATGATGTAGTAGGTCCCGAACGAGACGCGCGGGACCGAGTCGGCAGCGATCGTCAGCGTCTCGGTCGACCGGATCGTCTGCGCCGAGTGCGAGTAGTCGTACGGGTCGCCGGGGGCGAATCTGCGATTCACGAACAGGTCGAGGTCACCGTCGGTGTCGGCGATATCGACGCGGAGCGCCGCTGCACCGCGTGGTACCTCGACCCGGTAGAGACGCATCATCGCGTCGCGCGGCTCGAGCCGCCCAGGGGTGAGCTCGCCGGGTCGCAGCGTGATCGCGGCGTCGACCGTGACCAGCCGGGCGGAGAGCGCGAATGGAATCGACGTAAGCGTACGGCCGTCTACGACCGGTGCCTGGCGCAGCTGGTAGATCACCTCGATCTCGTGGAGTCCCGTCACAAGTTCCGGCTCGCCGACGCGCGTCAGCATGACCGACTCGTTGTAGTCGGCGTATTCGGAGACCGCGACGAGGCCGCCGTGAGGCCCGTACACGACAAGGTCAAGGTCGGCCGGTGAGTTGCTCACCGCGATCTCTACGGCGAACGCCGATTCGGGGACGGCGAGCGTGAAGCGCGTCGCCGCGACATCGCTACCGTGGATCTCAACGCTCGACTCCATCGCGACGCCGGGGACGAGTGGTGGGACCGAAGCGGTGGGGGACTTGCGTCCGGCCTGCGCGCACAGCGGCGCGGCCGCCGTGAGCACTGTCAGTAGGACGAGCACGAACCGGTTCATGCCCCCGATGATAAGGTCATCGGGTGCGCGTAGCAACCGGCGCGACGCTTGCTGATCGCTCATGGCGAGTCACCCTTCCCGGAGGCAGCGAAGACGCCAATGAACGCCGCGGCCAGGTAGAGTCCTCCGCCGAGCCAGAACACCGCGACCGATCGCGTGAGCTCGATCCCGATCCATCCCAGAAGCGGACCGGCCGCGGCGCCGAAGTCCATCGCGGTTGCCAGGCGCGAATAGGCGCGCGGTCCCGCCGACGCGGCCTGCGCCTCGACCGAGATGCGCGAGATGACCGAACTCATGAAGAAGAGGACGATGACCGGGATCACGATCGGCGTCTGCGCCACCAGTCCGACCGCGAGCAGCGTCGCCCCTGAGACGACCAATCCGGCGCCCTGCGCGACCCTGTCGCCGTGCCGGTCGATCGCGGCGCCCAGGAAGGGTGATCCGATCCCGTTGATCAGGTACTGCGCCGCGAGCAGCGTACCGTTGAGCGTAGTCACGCCGATCGACGTGTCGCCGATCGATACTTCGGTTCCAAACGTGACCCTGAGCAGGTACCCGAGCGTCGATATGACGAGCCCGGTCCCGACGAACGCGACAACGAAGCCGCGGATGGTCAGCACGACGTCCGCTCGCGTGGGCCGCGGGGCTTTGCGTTCGGACGCCGGGAGGCGCGTGACGGCGCCACGCCCGCGCGCGGGGCGGATCGCCGCCGCCGGCAGCGCCGCGA
>SKVA01000463.1 GCA_007129695.1 Spirochaetaceae bacterium
ATGAGCGCGAGTTCTTCGGCGAGAGCGGTCGGTTCCTCTGTGTGGTGTCGGGAACGATGAAGTACCACTACTGCGTCGCAGGCGGAGCCGAACTCCTGTTCAACCTGGAGGCAGACCCTCACGAGCAACACGATCTGTCGAAGAGTGCCGACTACGCGACGCACCGCGACTGGCTACGGGAGAAGCTCACCGCGCACCTGTCGGCGCGCGGGAGTCGTTTCGTTCGCGACGGGCAGCTGATCGCCGAGCCCGCGCCCACCGGCCCGGCCGACGTCGGGCGCTGGCCGGGGTTCCACTCGACCGTGTTCGAGTCCGACGTGCTCCACTGAGCGTCGACGCCGCCCGCCAGTGCTATCCGCGGCTGAGTCGCCGGAAGAGCACGTTGTTCTCCAGGTGCACGTGCTGATGGGTGTCTCGCTCCAGTTCCGCAAGGCCGTCGAGCAACGCGCGGTACGTGTTGCATCCCCAGTCGGGTAGCGTGTACCCGTCGGTCAGGTCCCTGAGACGATCGAGCGCGTCGCCTGCCTCCTGGTGGTCCTCGACAAGGTCGCGGTGCAGCGCTTCGTCGACCGGAGCCGCCGCGGCTGAATCCGCCGACAGGATCACCGGGAACAACTCGTGCTCTTCGCGCTCGAGGTGCTCGATGAGCGCCGGTGTATCGAGCTCTGCCGGTCGAGCGTCCGCCGCGTCGGCCGGCATCGCCGAGGTGAGTAGACCGACGAGCGCGGTGACGTCGATCCCCTTCTGCGATGCGGCGCTCTCGAGCGGCACGTTGCCGCCACAGCAGTAGTCGATTCTCATCGACTCGAACACCCGCGAAAGCCGGGGGTAGCGGACGACGATGTCGGCCACCGTGTCGTTGGGTGATATCGCGTGGTTTGTCGACATCCGTTACTCCCCGACTACCGTGATCTTGCCGCGCATGTACGGATGGATCGAGCAGATGTACTCGTACTCTCCCGGCTCGGTGAACGTCGTGCTGAACGTCTCTGCGTGGTCGAGCAGTTCAGAGCGGAACCGTTCGTTTCCGTTCGCCTGGACGACCACGACGTCGTGCTTGCCGGTCAGTTCGCCCTCGAGCATGTCGAACACGTCCTCGTTGATCCACGTGACCGTCGTCCCGACCGGTACCTCGGCCCTCTTCGGGTAGTAGCTGTTTCCGACCATCTGGATCAACGTTCGGTCGCCGCTACGGAATCGGACCGGAACGTCGAGTGTGTCGCTGCCGAGCCCGAACGGACTCACGAAGCGCTTCGGATCGTCCACCGGCGGCGTGTCGCGTCCTTCGCTTCGGATCTCTCCAACCCGCGGCGCGTCTTCGCGCGAATCGAGCACGCCGATCGCTCCCTTGATCGCCTGCGTACCGAACGCGTGGCTCACGAGCGTGAACGGCCCGGAGTCGGGGACGACCCAGTCGATGACCCACGAGTCGGTCGGCCCCGAGATGACCGACTGCGTGCCGTGCATCAGGTTGTTCGGGTTACCGCCGTAGTAGATGTGATCCCAGATCCCGCCGACCGCGTGAAAGGTCGACGTCAGGTTGGGTCCGACGTTCAGGTAGTAGAAGCGGACGAAGTCGCCCGGGCGCGCCGGGATCGGCTCTCGGACGTAGCGGAACGTCTCGCCGTTGAACATCACGTAGAGCGCCTTGCCGTCGAAGAAGTCGCGGCCGTCGGCGTAGACCTCGTGCTGGATCAGGTAGACCTTCAGATCGGGCTCGCGTCCCAGGTCCTTCTCCATCTGGTAGCGTTCCGCAGGCTCGACGACCATCATCCCGAACTGTCCGCCCATCGTGTGCGCCATGATCCCATGCCCACCGGGGGCGCAGTGGTACATGTAGACGCCGGGATAGTCTGCGGTGAACGTGAGCGTGCGGGTTTCCCCCGGCGCGATGTTCCCGACGTAGTTCGACGTCTGAGCGTTCGCCGCGTGGATCGACAGACCGTGCGTCACGTTGTCCTCGTTGATGACCGTGATCTCGACCGTGTCGCCTTCGTTGACGACCATCTGCGGGCCGGGCATCGTTCCGTTGAACGTGAATCCTTCAAAGGTCACCCGGTCGCCGATGTTGAGCGTGTCCGATCGCGTGATGAGCTCGAAGCGGCGGATCTCGCCCGTCGAGGTCGCGCCGCGTTCACAGCCGACGAGCACGAGCGCGAGCAGCGCGAGCGTTACGGCTGCTGCAGCGATCATTCGGTACCGTTTCTGGTTGATCGTGATTCCCATTGTGTCCTCCTACTGCGGCCACACGACGTGGCTCGCCATGATCTGTTCAACCGAAGGCAGCGCTTCGCGCGCGGCGCGCGGCAGTCCCTCCGCCGATCGGGCCAGCGCGGCCTGCGGATCACCGACGATGATCCTGCCGACGTGTCCCATCGCCTCGTGCGGGAGGCAGTAGTAGTCGTACACCCCCGGCACGGTCAGCGTGACCTCGAAACTCTGACCACGGCGCGCCATGAGCCCCGAGTCCCACGGTTCGGCCCCAGGCGGGATGCGCAGATCCCGTCCGTTGTCCGGGTGGTACGCGGTCGCGGTGTGCGCGCCCGAGCGGTTCTCAAAGCGGACCGTCGTGCCCGGCTCGACGTGCAGACCGATCGGCGAGTTGTAGTTCTTCCCGGCCTGCGCGTACATGCCGATGATGACGACTCCGTTGTCGGCTTCGAGCTGTGGCTCGCTCGCGACCGTCGGTGCCGGATCGGCCGCCGGTTGCCGGGAGTCGCCGGCCGGGGTCGGGGTAGCGGCGCCGGTCGGGCCGCATCCAATGAGTACGGTGATCAGTGCGCCGATCACGAGCGAAACGGTCAACGCCGTTCGGTTGGTCTTCATCATGCCGTCAGGGTACGGCGAGTCGAAGGTGCGGTAATTGATCTGGATCAATTCCTGGCAGAAATTGTCAGTTTTTGCGATGCTTCCGGTTGGGGTCCGGACGCTACTCGTCGTCGTGGCGGGTCACGAGCGACCGGTCATGGATGGTGATGCGGTGTCCATGCGCCGTGACCAGTCCGGCGTCTTCGAGTCGTCTGAGCGTGCGCACGGTCGCCTCAACGGTGAGTCCCGCGAGCTCAGCGAGCTCCTGACGCGGGGCAACGACGTCGAACGGGTCGTCGGTGCATCCGCCGCGGTTACGACACAGCTCGGCGAACGCAGCGATGAGCCGTTTCTCCGCACGGCTGTACGCCATGTTCGTCGCGAGCGTCTCCGCGTGCCCGAGCTCCGACGCGAGCTTCTGGATGATCTGGACCCGAACGTCCGGGTCGATCTCAATGAGCTGCGTGACCACGCGCGCGGGAAGGTACGCGGTGACCGACTCCTCCATCGCGGTTCCGTAGCCGGCGAGCGGGGCTCCCGCGAGCAGCGACCGATGGCCGACCAGATCGCCGGGCACGGCGATTCGCAGCGTGAGCTGCTTACCGCTCTCCGTATCCTTGAACATCTTGATTCGACCCTTGCAGACCGACCATATGCCGTGCGGGTCTTCGCCAGCGCGGAACACCATGTCGCCCTTCTGCCACGTGTCGACGCGTCGGTACTGAACGATCAACTGCTGCGCACGGGCCGACAGCGCGCATCCGAAGAAACAGCTCGCGCAGATGCCGTCCCGGAGGTCGGGTTTCGGGTGGATCGTCGCCGCGTTCATCGCTACCTCTAGTGTACGCCGACGCAGGGACATTTACAAGTATTCCGGTCGGCTTCTATCCAGACACCCGGGCGGTTCGGGTGCGCATCGCCGCCGCCGCTGCTCAGTACGCGCCGCTACCCGAGCCCGATCCCTCGCAGATTGCGGCGGTCGACGTGTAGCCGTTGCCTATGCGCGATGCGCCGAGTCGGATGAAGAACGCGGCTCGCTCGTAGTCGCGGATCCCCCCGGAGGGCTTCACCTTGATCCGCCCACCGGCGATGTCGAGCATCGCGCGCACGCCTTCTTCCGTGGCGCCCTCTGCGGCGAACCCAGTCGACGTCTTGACGAAGTCGGCGTGCGCCGTGATCGAGCATTCGGTCGCGCGCTTGATCTCGTCCAGCGTGAGGAAGCACGTCTCGAAGATGACCTTTACCGGGATACCCGCCGGCCGCGCGACATCGGTCACGGCCCGGATGTCGGCGATCACCTCATCCCACATCGCGGACCGGATGTACCCGTAGTTCGCGACCATGTCGATTTCGACGACGCCGGCCTTGATCTGCTCGCGCGCCTCCGCCGCCTTGAGCGTGCTCGATACACACCCGTGTGGAAACGCGACGACGCCAGAGACGTCGGTCTGCGTGCCGCGACACATGTCGACGGCGAGCGGTATGTCGCACGGTCGGACGCAG
>SKVA01000266.1 GCA_007129695.1 Spirochaetaceae bacterium
CTGCGTCACGGTGTTCGGCTACCCGCCGGGCGGCGTCGCGCCGGTCGCTCACCGCACCGCCGGCATCACGATCCTCATCGACCGGAGTCTGGCGCGCTGGGAGCGGATCTACGCGGCCGCCGGCACGCCGCACGACAACTTCGCGCTCACCTTCGACCAGCTCGTCACGATCACCGGCGGGGAGGTCGTCGACTGCGTCAAGGAGTGAGGGCGGACCGAGCGGTCAGGTAGACCGCTCGAGGTCTTCGCGTTCGATGAGCCCTGCGGTCAGTTCCGGAGTCACACGGACCGACCCGAGTCGCTTCGATCGAATGAGCGGGAACTCGACTCGTCGTGACTCGAGCCGCGTGGCGATCCGGGAGATCTCGTGCTCCACCACTCGACCGATGAACTGGCTCAACGTGGTCGCCTGGCGGGCGCACAGATCCATAACCTTCCGGAACAGTGGGTCGGGCAGATCGATCATCACGCGCATACACGGATGATCCGCGATCGCGACGGCGACGTCAAGCGGCTACTCCTTATCACCCCGCCCCCGCAACCTGCCCTGAACCTTCCGCGCGGCGCTTCCTTCCTTGATGCGATAGACGATCGCGACGATCTCCTCCGGCTTGCCGCGCGGCTTCGTGTGGAAGTAGTGCCAGAGGACTCCGAGCAGTCCGGAAAGCTCGAACTCCAGAAGGTAGTCGAGCTCGCGCGCCTCGGCGGCCGGCAACCCTCCCGCGACCGGTCTCGCGCCGGCGGCCGGGGCAGCATCACCAAGCGCCGTGAGGATCGACGCCTTGATCGCATCGATGAGGCGGCGCCGGAAGGATGGGTCGCCGTGCTCGCCAAGGAGGACGTCGTACCGATCGAGCCGGTCGCGGTAGAGCGCGATGAACGACTCGACGAACTCGGGCGATACTGCAGCGCCGTCGGGGATCGGCGGCAGTTCGTCGACGCTCGGGATGCACTCGGCTTGGATCTGATCCAGGCAGTCATGGACGTCGCGGAAGTACTCGTAGAAGGTGCCGCGGTTGTACCCCGCCTTCGCAGCGACGTCGCGGACCGTGACGCGCCGCTTGCCCGCGTCGACCGGTCGACATACATTCCGCCCATGACGACAAACGAGCCGAGCCGTCGCGCGCACGTGCTCCAGCACGTCCCGTTCGAGGGACTCGGCAGCATCCAAGGCTGGCTGGACGCGGCGCACTACTCGGTCACGTGGACGCGGTTTCACCGGTCGGTCGAGCTACCCCCGATCGACGACGTGGATCTGCTGATCGTGCTCGGCGGACCGATGAGCGTGAACGATGAAGCCGGCTACCCGTGGTTGCGCGCGGAGAAGCGCTTCATCCGCGACGCGATCGGTTCGCAGACGGCGGTGCTGGGTATCTGCCTGGGAGCGCAGCTCATCGCGGCGGCGACGGGTGCGCGGGTCTACGCGAACCGGCATCGTGAGATCGGCTGGTTTCCGGTCCGCCGCGTGCCTGCCGCCGCGACGCTGACGCGCGCGTTTCCCGATTCCTTTGACGCGTTTCACTGGCACGGAGAGACGTTCGACCTGCCGGCCGGCGCGACGCACTTGGCGCGCAGCGACGGGTGCGAGCATCAGGCGTTCATGCTCGGACCGAAGGTCGTGGGACTCCAGTTCCATCTGGAGACGACACCCGATTCTGCGCGCAGCCTGGTCGACCACTGCCGCGACGAGCTCACCGACGGACCGTACGTGCAGACCGAGGCCGCGATCGTCGCAGCAGACGCCACGCGCTACGACCGGATCAACGTGCTGATGGAACGAATTCTGCGCCTCATCGTCCAGTAGCTATCGCGGTACTGTTCACGACGCTCAGAACCCACAGCGCGCGCACGCGCGGAAGAAGGGGTCTGCCATCGCCGCGGCGCCGCGGTAGGTCATGTCGCTCGTGAGCGGGTGGACGCAGATGAGGCGCGCGCCGTGCTCGATCGCGTCGACCATACCATCCTCTATATCGCGGGGGTCTTCCATCGCACCAGACCCGACGACGCGCCCGGTGTGGATACCGCGCGCCGCGGCGGCGACGAACAGATCGTTCACGCCGCGGTTCATCTGCTGCGCGTCGCCGCCGCGCAGGATCGCGTCGAACGGACCGACGAAGCCGCACGCCTTGTTGCGCCCTTGCTCCGCCATCAGATCGAGCACGCGGTCGCGTAGCTCGGTATCCAGGATGTACTCGGCGGTCTCGAACTGGAGCCAGCCCTGAACCTCGGTCTCCGCGCCGCGAAGCTCATCCGGAGTGAACATCATCGAGCGGTCGCCGGTTCGCACCGGATAACCGCCGCGGTCGTGCGGTGTGCTCGATCCCGGGACCGGGAAGTTCACCGACCGGAAGTAGCGTTCGGCCTCTTCGTACGTCGTTCCGTACGGCCGCATCGTCGCGCGCGCGCCGAGTTGGTACGAGTCACCGTGCGCGCTGATCGCCTCACGGTGCAGCCGCTGCACGGGCAGCAGCCCAAGGCGCAACTCCGCCGCGTTCTGCTCACGTCCGTAGTACCCCTCCCACTGCGAGTGCTCGGCGTCGTTGACGATCCACAGGTACCCGGCCTTCGCCCACGCGTGCGCCTCGCTCTCGCGGAAGCGGTGCCACGGAACATCGTTGAATATGCCGAGCATCGGCGGCGTCGCCTCAACCGTTGGGGCGCTGTCCATGATCTCCTTGACGGGGTTACGGAGCGGGTTACGCGCCGCGTCGTACGCGCGCTGTGCGAACGCGTCGGTCGCAAGCGGCCTGCTACCGCCTATCGCGTCGATCGCGGTCGCGGGTGGGTTCGAAGGTCTGTGTTCCATGCCAATGTTCTAACCGCTCACGGCAAAAGCGTCAAAGGGCGCGCCCGCTGCCCTCGACGGCTACTGCTGCTGCTCGCGCTTTCGCGCGATCACGAACAGGTAGTCGGATAGTCGGTTCAGGTATCGTTGCGCCGCGTGGAGATCGGGGCGTGGTCGGCCGGGCGACCGGATCACGTTGACCAGCCGCCGCTCGCACCGGCGGCAGAGCGCCCGTGCGAAGTCGATCTCAGCGGAACCCGGTTCGTCGCCCGGGATGATGAAGACCGGCGCGATCTGCGTCGTCTTGAGCGCCCGCGCCTCGCGCAGCTCGAGCTCCTCGACCGCCGCATCGTCGACCGGAGTCAGGCGGGCGTACTGCTTGGAAGACGGCGTACACGCGACCAGCGCCGAGATCCGTGAGGCCACCGTCTGCGCATCGCGAAGCTCGGTATCAAGGTCCCGCAACGCGCCGTGCCACTCGTCGCGGTAGCGCGAGCGCACAACCCCGATCCACGACGTGAGCTCGTCCAGGTCGCCGAGCGCTTCGAACACGGGATCGCTCTTGACGAGCCGCTCGCCGTCGAACAGCGTCGCATCGCCACCGTCTCCGCCCCGTGTCGTTATCTGTTCAAAGGTGAGTTCGCTCTTCATCTGCGCAGAAGATAGCGCGGGGAGGTGTCGATCGGCGACCGGTTCGGGGTTCAGAACAACGTCGGACGGCGACGTCGCCGTCAGGCGGCGCCACCGTCCACGTCTCATCCCTTGCCTTTCCCTCGCGCCATCGTAGCGCGGTATTCGCCGCCTGTGTATGGGGAAATTCCCTACTCGGGCGGTGGCGGAGCGCCGGCGATAGTGGTAGCTTGATCGCATGATACTCTTGCATCGTAGCCACACGCTCGCGCTGTTGTCCGCGGCGATCGCGTTTGCTTTGACGTCTGCCACCGCGCCGGTCGGGATCGCCGCGGATGAGCGCGCATCCGCGGCGCACGACGCCGACAGCGACTTCGCGTTCGTGATCTCCGGGGCGCAGACGGTAACGACCGAAGGCTACGCCGCGCAGTACCAGCACATCGGGCTCACGGGTCTGATCACAACCGGTCCGCTGTCGATCCTGGGGGAGCTCCACCTGCAGAACGACCGGAAGTACTCCGAAGGGCATGGCGGCGGGTACTGGCTTGGCGCGAACGGGACGCTCGAACAGGGCGGAGCGATGCTCGATCTCTCTCCGGTCACACTCCGAGTCGGCCGCTTCTACCACGCGGACCAGGTCGCGTCGCCGTACTCGCCGTTCGTGTCGTCGATGCCGATCGGCGCGCCGATGCTCGAGCTCGACGTCCGCACGCCGAGCGTGTTCTTCACGACGCGGTCGATCGAGCTGAATCGGGACTCGGCGCGCGGGTATCCCGATCGCGGCGTCGCGATCCGGGCGTACGGGGTCAACGCCGGGCCCTGGCGCGTCGGCTTCCAGGACGTGATCGTCTTCGTCGACCGAACCTTCGACCTGGAGTACTTCATCAACC
>SKVA01000035.1 GCA_007129695.1 Spirochaetaceae bacterium
AGGGTCAAGCCCTTGCTTCAAACCGGGTCTGCCGGTCCCCGATGGGCAAACCCGAATGGCGTCGGTATGTTAGAGGTGTGAAGGTCGTGGCTGCGCTGCTGGTACTTGTCGCTGCGTACGGGTCAGCCGATGATCGCGCGTCGATCTCCTCCGCGGTGGAGATCGACGCGATCGTCGGTATAGGAGGACTCGTGGTACCGGGCACCTGGGTTCCGGTGTTCGTAACGGCGCGTGCAACCGCATCCGACGTTCGTGGCACCATCACGGTGGTGGTCGAACGAGCCGGACGGCCCGCCGAACGTGCTCCATCCCGCGTCGTGGAGCTGCCGGCAGGAACGACCAAGTCGTTCCGGTTCGCGATCCCGCTCGTGTCCACCGCCGAACCGGTCACGGTCACCGTCGAACGCGACGGGCACACCCTCGCGTCAACACGCGCATCCGTTGCCGGCAGAGGCGTGGCCGACAGCGTCATCGTCGCGCTGTCACGACAGCCGACGCTCGACGCGCTGCTGACCGCGGCGTCGCATCCCGCGCGCACGCCTGCCGACCGCCCGATACCCGTCGGGTATCCGCTCCTTGATACGCTTCCCGACGTGTGGTACGCCTACGACGCGGTCACGGCGGTCGTGCTCCACGATGCGCGCGTCAGGAGTCTCGAGACCAGTCAGATCGAGGCGCTGCGCGACTGGGTTGCAGCGGGGGGAAAGGCGGTCGTAACGGTCGGGGTTGAGTCGAGCCCGGCAGACCTGCGCGCGCTCGAACCGATCCTTGCGCCGTTGCGCCGCGCTGCACAGGCGTCCGCACCGCCGGCGATCCGCCCGGTAGTCGCGACGGTAGCCGATGCCGGACTCGACGCGCTCGGCGTCGGCGTCCCCGCGACCGAGGCCGGCGGACCGCTCGTGATCGTCGATGTCGCCGGATTCGGACCCCGGGCGGCCCGGTTTGCGCTCGGGCTGGGATCGGTCACGATCCTGCCGTTCGACGCGATCAATCTGGCGCGGGTCGCGCCGGTGACGAGCGTCGATACATGGCGTGTGCTGCTCGCGTCGGGGTCGACGGTCTCGGCCCCCTCGGTGACAAGGCGGCGACTGCTGGAGACCGAACTGATCGCGAATCAACTTGGCGAACTCGGCGGCACGTTTGCGCCACGCTGGCTCGTCGCGACTGGGCTTCTGCTCTACGCGGCGGTATGGGTAGTGGGCCTGTCGCTGATCGGCACCCGCCGGGGAGCCTCACGGCGAGTCAGCGGCGCGACAATCGTGATCGCCGGTACCGTGACTGCCTTCGTGTTGATCAGCGCGCTCGTCCGCCTGCAACCCGACACCCACGCGGTATCGGTCGAGCTCGCCGTCGCCGACTCGGCGAGGCATTTTGCGATCGTTGCGCGGGATACCGCGGTGTTCAGCCGTTCGCCGTCGGAGTACTCGATAGCGTATCGGGGCCGGCCACTCGTTCCGACTGTGGCAACGGCCGCGCCTGCGGTCACCGACGACGAAGGCCGTCGGATTGTGACGCTGCCGATGCGGCGATGGGGCTCGGACCTGTCGTACGCGGTCGACGTCGTCCCGATCAACGTGATCGCGACAATCAGCACGGCCGCGTCTTCGGGACGAACGGTCCGTGTGATCAACGAATCGGGGATGCTTCTCCGCGACGCGGTGGTAGTCGCGGACGGCGCGCTTCACCGGCTTGGAGACATTGCGGCCGGCGAACTACTGGAACGGCCAATCGGTAGCGGAGAGCGGATCGACTCGATCAGTGACTGGACGCGCTTTGTCGCGGGAAACACCGATGCCGCGAACCGTGCCCGGCTCTTGGGCGATATTGCTCGCGCCCCCGGATTCCACACGCGGAGCGACGGACCGATCGCGATCGCGTGGCTGCAGACGCCGCTCCTGCCGGTCGATCTCGACCCCCGACTCGACGACACGGTCTCGATACACGTGCTAGTGATCCGCCTTTCGGAACCGGAGACGCAGCGGTGAAACGGCGCGAAACGCCCCACCCCATTGTAGCCGAAGCGATATCGCTCTACGTCGAGTCACGGCCGTTCCGGTCGCTCCATGGCATCTACGTAGCCGCGCTCGCGATCGTCGTGGTTGTGGCGTGGCCGGGGCGATCGCCGATCTACTTCTACCGTGGCGGTTTCGTGCCACCGGTCTTCCTGACGGTGGTCATCGCGCAGACGGTGCTCACAGGCGCGTTCAGCACGCTGTTCGGACTCGGGCGGCCCGCATCACGACGAACCACCGGATTCGTTGGATGGGTCGAAGGTTCACCGCTGCCGACCCGCGAGATTCTCTTCGCCAAGCACTCGATCGGTTTGATCCACACGCTCGTGCTCGTCGCGATAGCTACGCCGATCGCCGTCGTCGCCGCCGTACCGGCCGGAGTCCCGCCGGCGGCCATCGCGGCATCGATCGCCGCAGTAGCGCTGACCGGCATCGTGTGTCGCTCGGCCGGGCTCCTGATCGGATCGGTCGGTGAGCTCTCCTACGTGACGCTCGTCGTCGGCCCGTGGGTGTTCGTGGCCGCGCTCTTCATCGGTACGATCGTCGTGTACCCTCCGCTGAACCCGATCGCCTCGGTTTCCGCGGTCGTGAGCGCCGAGTCTGCGAACGCGATCGCACACCAGATCCTCCAAACCGTCGTGTCGGTTGTGCCGCTCTCCGCGCTGATCGTCGCGGTGCACGGGCGGGTGCTCGCCCGTATCCGAAAGCTCTATCTGGAGCGTACCGGACGCCTGGCGGAGGACCGATGATGCCGCGTCGTGGCCGGCAAGATCGCGCAATAGAGATCCTGGTGCGTCGCCTCGACGCGCGAGCGAAGCTGCTCGGCGCCCTGCGCGCGGTTCCGATGGCCGTCGGGGCGTGCTCCGCCGTATCGGCGCTGGCCGGACTCGCGCTCCTTGTCACCACGTTGGGCGCGCCGTCACCAGTGCGCGCGGAGTTCTGGCGGGTTGTCGCGCTGGCCAACGTCGGCGTGGCGGTCGTCGCGGCACTCGCGGTTGCGTTGCGACCGGTTCGCCCGCTCGTCCTGCTTCGCGATGCCGACCGTGCCTGCGGGCTGCGGTCGCTGCTGGTCACCGGGTACGCGCTTACGGAGCAGCCCACCGCTGAACGCGACGACGCGGCCATGGGCCTCAACGAATCGGTTGTCCGCAGCGCGGTATCCGCATCACGATCGGTCGACGCCGCCCAGGTCTACCCGGCACCACGGACGCGGACGACCGCTATCACGGCGCTCCTGGTCGTGATGCTCGTGTCGATCGCGATCGTCGATCTCAGGCGCCCGCCGCCCCCGCAACCGGCCGGCGGGTACGCCACGATGCTCGCCGACCGGGGGCGGCGGCTCGCAGAGCGCGCGGGCAATGACCAGCAGCTCGTCGACCTTGCAGAGCGGATGCAACGGCTTGGCGACGACCTCGACGGCGGACGGATCGGAGTCGGAGAGGCACGAGACCGGTTGCTCGAAATCGAATCCGCGATCGAGCGGCAGCTCGCCAACATTCCCCGCGCGCAACCGTACGCATCGCAGGAAAGCGGATTGCCCGACGGACTTGAGGCCGACGTTCGTGCAGCACTAGAAGCGGGGATGAGCGATGCAGAGGTCATCGACTTCGTAGCACGGATGGGACGCGACGGATCGATGCTTCCCGACGAAGTCCGGGCACTCGAAGAGGCGGGCGAAGGAGTCGAAGCCGACTCGGTCGTCGGCTTCGACGAACAGATTCGCCGACTGATCGATCAGCTGAACATCGCACGATCCGACGACAGCGAAACCGGGCTGCTGAACGAACTCACCGAAAGCCGGCGCGTCGTCGAGCAAGCGGGCGCAGGGCTGGCCGAGTTGACCGAAGGCGACGACGACCCGGTCGGGACGACCGCCGATAGCGGCGCCCAACGACCGCTGCGGACAGGGCGCGACGATGCCGGCGCCGCGGACACCGAAGGGCAGGCGCCCGGCGGCGCGCAGGGCGGGTCGGCCTCCGTTCTTGACGGACGCGACGGATCATTCAGACGGCTCGACGAGAGTGCGCAGGTTCTGCGACGCATACCGGGCGTTGTAACCGAAGGGTCGATTATCGACCTGATCATCAGGCAGGCGCCGACCGACGCGATCGCGCGACTGCCCGAAGTCGACCGGATGGTGCAGTACGAACGTGTAGTCGAGTCGGCGATGACCGGTGAATCGGTACCGCAGGAACTCGAGCGGATCGTTCGCGACTACTTTCTGCGCGTCGCGTTTGCAGAAATCGCGCCGCGTGACGGCAATGGAGGCGA
>SKVA01000062.1 GCA_007129695.1 Spirochaetaceae bacterium
CCGACGGCGACGGCGGACTCGACGTGGTGGTGATGGATTCCGACGCGGACCTGCGGTCGGTTATCGCGGGGGAGCGCGTCGCTCACCGGGCTGCCGACGGCCGTATGCTCGTGCTCCGGTCGGACGAACCGGCCCCCGACGGTGCCGACAGGCTCGCGTTGGCGGTCGGGATATCGTTTCCCGAGCGGTTCATCGAGACAACGGTGGCCGGTGAGCCGACTACCGTCAACGTCTACGTGAACGACGACACGCCGGCCGAAATCCGCACGGCGATGCGCAGCATGATCCGGGAGATCGCGTTCATGGTCGCCGGAAGCCCGTTACCGGTGACCGAACCCGAAGCCGACGAGGTCGTGCTCGGCGTCGACCGGATGGGCGCGCAGGTGAGCATGCGCGAGCGGATGCGCCCGCTTCTGGCGTTCTTTGTGCTGATGGTCGAGACGTTCGCGCTTGCGTCGCTGATCGCGTCCGAGATCACCCACCGCACCGTGACCGCGGTCGTCGCGACGCCCGCGAGGCCGTCGGACGTCCTGGCCGCGAAGTCGATCCACGGCATTCTCCTCGCGTTCGCGCAGGCTGTCGTCCTGCTTGCAGCGATCGGATCGTTCACCGCGGCGAACTGGCTCCCTCTATCGGTCGCTGCGCTGATCGGCGCCGCGATGTTCACGGCGATCGCGATGATCGCCGGCGCGTCGGGCAGGGACTTCCTGGGGACGCTCTTCTACTCGATGGTCTTCATCGTGCCGCTGGCAATCCCGGCGTTCTCTGCGATCGTCCCGGGGAGCAGCCCTGCGTGGGTACGATTCGTGCCGAGCTACGGCGTGATGCGGATGATGGTCGACGTCACGTCGTACGGCGCCGGGTGGGGCGACATCCTGTCGCCGCTTCTGATCGCGCTCGTCTGGCTCGTGGTGCTCTTCGCGGTCGGGACGATCACGCTGTCCCGAAAGGTGGCTCGACTATGACGTTCTCACTTCTGGCACGTATCTTCAGAAAGGATCTGGCGATCGGACCACGGTCGCCGATCCTGGCGTTCGCGCTCGTCATGCCGCTCGCGATGACGGTCGTGCTCCACCTGGTCTTCGGGCAGGTCGCCGCGCGTGGGCCGAGGCTCGTCGTCGTCGACGCGGGCGGCTCAGACGTGACGCTGGCGCTGCTCGACACGCCGGGGATCGGTGTGACCGTGCTCGACGCGTCGGCACCCGACGCCGAAGAAGAGCTGCGCCGGCGCGTCGAAGCGAACGACTTCGACGCCGGTCTGGTCCTGCAGTCGGGCTTCGACGCGGATGTCCGAGCCGGAACGCGCCCACGCCTGAATCTGTTCATCGGTGGCGAAAGCTACGCGGCGAACCGGGCGATCCTCACGGTCACGACGATCGACGCGATCCGTGCGGTCGAGGGGCGCTCTCCGCCGGTGAGCGTCGACATCGTCGATCTTGGGAGCGGTGATCCGATCCCGCTGACCACCCGCTTCATTCCGGTGGTCGCGATGTACGCGTTCATCATCGCCGGGCTGTTTGTGCCCGCGTCGAGTCTGGTCGAGGAACGCGAGCGGCGTACGGTCGTCGCGGTACTCGCGACACCCGCGAGGCTCGGCGACGTTCTTGGCGCGAAGGCGCTGCTCGGGATGCTTCTTGCGATCGCGATGACCGCGGCGACGCTCGCGCTCAACGGCGCGCTCGGGCCCGATTACGGATCGATGCTCGGTGTGCTCGTGCTGACGTCGGTCTTCTGGGCGTTGATGGGGCTGATCGTCGGACTGCTCGCGAAGAACTCGGAGACGCTGTTCGCGATCGTGAAGGGCTCGGGCGTGTTTCTGATGGCGCCGGTCGTGTTCTACCTCTTCCCCGACTGGCCGCAGTGGATCGCGCGGGTCTTCCCGACCTACTGGGCGATCGACCCGTTGTGGCAGATCGTCTCAAACGGCGCGTCGCTCGGCGACGTCTGGATCGAACTCTCGATCGTCGCGGCGATGTCCGTCGTCCTGGTTCCGGCGATCATCGCGCTCGGCAAGCGAATGGAGCGGCAACTCGCGTCAGGATAGACGCTACTCCCCGCCGACGCCCAGGCGTGCCTTGACCGCGGCGAAGTAGTCGAAGCTTTCGGCGTCGTCGGCGGTCGGGGTGCCTTCGTTCACTTCGACGAGCTCCTGCGGAATCTCCTCCAGGAAGGGGCTCGGCGAGCACTCCTGCATCTCGCGCATCACCTTTCGCGTGCGGCAGCTCGTCAGGTAGAGCTTCTCGCGCGCACGTGTGATCGCGACGTAGAACAGGCGTCGTTCTTCCTCGATGTTGTCCGGATTCTCCTCGATCGCGCGCGCGTGCGGGATGATGCCGTTTTCGCATCCGACAACGAACACGACCTGGTGCTCCAGGCCCTTCGCCGCGTGGATCGTCATGATGTTGACCTTGCCCGGGTCGTTCCGGTCGTCGACGTCATCGCGCGGGTCGAGCGTGATCCGCGCCAGGAACTCGAACGGCGACGGCGACAGGTTGTCGGGGTCCGATTCGTACTGCTCGACGAAGTCCAGGAAAAGCCCGATGTTGCGGAACTTCCACTTCGCGACCTTGTCGTTGTTCGGGTGCTCGGTCACCAGATGCGCCCAGTAGTCGATCGAGTCGACCAGCGCTCGCATCGTATCGGCCATCCGTTTGCCGCCGAGAAGCTTCGGTCGGTAGGTGTCGATGAGTTCGTGGAACGTCGACAGGTCGGCGATCGCCTTCTTGCCGAGCGGGGTGTCGGCCGCGTGTATCAGCGCGCTGATCGCCGAAAACAGGCTCGTCTTCTGCCGGCCCGCAACAGCGATGATCTCCTCGATCGTCTTGCGCCCGATCCCGCGGCGCGGAGTGTTGAGCACTCGCAGCAGGCTCACGTCATCGTCGGGGTTCGCGAGCGCGCGGATGTAGCTCGTGATGTCCTTGATCTCCCGACGCTGGAAGAAGCTCTCGCCGCCGGATACTCGGTACGGGATATTCTCGCTGAGGAACGCGACTTCCAGGTTTCGCGTAAGGCTGTTCGTGCGAACCAGAACGCCGACGTCGCCGTAGCGAAGGCCGTCGCGCATCGCGAGCGTCTTGATCATCTCCGACACGTAGATCCCTTCGGAGGCTTCATCCTGCGGGAAGCTCAGTTCGATCGGCTTTCCGCTCGTCGAACCGGTCCACAGCGACTTGAGCTTGCGGTTGCGGTTGTTCGCGATGACCCCGTTTGCCGCCGCGAGGATCGTGTCGGTCGACCGGTAGTTCTGCTCGAGCTTGATTTCCAGGAGCTCCGGGAAGTCGCGTTCGAACAGCAGGAAGTTGTCGTAGTTCGCGCCGCGCCACGAGTAGATCGACTGATCGTCGTCGCCGACGACCGCGACGTTGCGGTGATGCTGCGCGATCAGCCGCATCAGCTCGTACTGGTCGGCCGATGTGTCCTGGAACTCGTCGACCATTATGTAGCGGAACCGCTCGTGGTAGTGCGCGAGCGCTTCCGGGTGCTCCTTGAAGATCCGGATCGGCAACAGAATGAGATCGTCGAAGTCGACCGCGTTGTAGAGCATCATGTGCTCGCGGTAATCGGCGTAGAGGTCGCGGTACGCGCCGGGCACGTCGTCCCACTTCATGCGTCCGGTCTTTGCCGCAGAGAACATCGCGAGCGCGGCCGACGCCTCTCCGGGCTCGAGCTCCATCTTGATCTCGCGCGCCGATTCGCGGAGCAGCGTCGTCTGGTCCTGCGTGTCGTAGATGCTGAAGTTGTCGCGGTAGCCGAGCAGGTGCGCGTAGCGACGGAGGACCGACACCCCGAAGCTGTGAAACGTCGTGACCGTCAGGTCGCGCTGCTTGCGCCCCATGATCTCGCGTATGCGTTCGCCCATCTCGCGCGCGGCCTTGTTCGTGAAGGTCAGCCCGAGGATCGCGCGCTGCGCGACGCCGGAGTCCAGGAGCGCCGCGATGCGGACGGTGATCACGCGCGTCTTTCCGGAGCCCGCGCCGGCGATGATCAGGAGCGGGCCGTCGTGCGTCGTAACCGCTTTGCGCTGTTCAGGGTTCAATCCATCGGGTGTGTCGATAGGCATGCGCGATGAATGTACCACGCCGACCTTGAAAGGCAAGGCCGTCGGTCGATCGATCTCCTACGCGCGCCGTTCGAGTACCGCGATGTACATCGGCCCCGCGCCTGCGCACGAGTCCGGAAGGATCATCCAGCCGTGTTCGGTCGGTTCACCGTGCGCGGTGGGCGTGCCCGCCGCGCCGGCGACTGCGCCGGAACCGGCACCGGTACCGGCACGGCGCA
>SKVA01000137.1 GCA_007129695.1 Spirochaetaceae bacterium
CCGAACGAGCGTAGTCTTTCCGCACCCGTTCGCGTCGACGATTCCGACGCGCATGCCGGGAGTGATCGCCGCGGTGATCCCGGTGAGGACCGGCGTCCCGGCGTAGTCGTGCGATACGTTGTTGATCTGAATCCGCATACCTTCTCCTTCGAAGAGACCCTGCGGACTCACGGCGCGCCGGTTGGGATTGGCGCGCCAAAAGAAAGAGCCGCAGGGTATGCCCCGCGGCTCGACTATTGAAACCCGGTCGCCCCTATCGGGACGGCGGCGTCAGTGTCGTGCTCCGGGCACACCTATCCCGTCGACCGGGCGTGCTCCCGTTGTGCGCACGCTGCAGAGCGCGGTTATGTGCATCGCAGCCACTGACTCCATGATCAGTAGTAGTACCGGTCGATCCGGTCTATGTCAACAGCGGCCGACGCCTACAGCTATCGGCCGCTTGCGCTTCGGAACCATTGGTGCTATAATAGCATCGTATGAACGTGAACGCGCCGGCCCTGAGCACGGCACCCGCGCAGCCGAATCAGAGCATCATCACCGGCGTCACGGTCCTGCAGGAGGTCGTTACCGCGAACCGACCGGTTGGAAGCCGTGAGCTCGCGCGCCGGCTACACGTAGAGCACAGCCGCGTGAACCGGGTGCTCGGTACGCTCGTCCATATCGGGATGCTCAGGCAGGACGACGCGCGGAAGTACAGTCCCGGTCCGGGCATCCACGTGCTGTCGGCGCAGAGCCTTCGCGCGTCCGGGTTGATCCCGGCGAGCCTGGAACCGCTCGGCCGGTTCCAGCGCATCGGAGCGACCGTCGCGCTCGGCACCGTGTGGCGCGAATCGGTGTGCTACCTCCTTCACGCGGGGCCCGACGACGACCTGGCCGCGACCGCGGGCGCTCATGAGACGTTCGCGGTGGACGACTCGGTGATCGGCGTCGCGTTCGCCCGCGCGGAGCGCGTTGTCAGGTGGGATCGCGCAGACCGACAGCAGGTATCGTGGGCGGCGAAGATAGGCGCGCCCGCGTTCGCTGCGATCGCGGTCGTCGTTCCGGCGGGTGCGATCGGTCGACCCGGACTGGACCCGGACGAGTTGGAAGCGATGATCGCCGCGGCCGCGGCTGAGATTGAACGACGGATAGACGAACGGGAGGAATGAGATGAGCAAACTGGAAACGGTGGCGCACGGCGCCGATGTCTGCGTGGTTGGCGGCGGGATGGCCGGCGTCTGCGCGGCGGTCGCGGCTGCGCGAGGCGGCGCGCGAGTGGTGCTCATCAACGACCGCCCGGTGCTCGGAGGCAACGCGTCCGAAGAGATCCGGATGTGGATCTGCGGCGCATTCGGCGCGAACATGCGCGAGACCGGCATAATAGAAGAGATCGAGCTCGAAAACATCTACCGGAATCCGCACAAGAACTACTCGCAGTGGAGCGCGCTGCTCTTTGATGTGGTCACGCGCGAACCGAACATCGAGTTGCTTCTCAACGCGTCGGTTCTTGCCGCCGATATGGATTCGGCCGGCACGACGATCAGGTCGGTCACCGCGTGGCAGCTCACGACGCAGATGTTCCACCGCGTGGACGCTGTGCTCTTCATCGACTGTTCGGGCGACTCGATTCTGGCTCCGCTCTCCGGAGCCGAGCACCGGTGGGGCCGTGAGGATAAAGCCGAGTTCGGCGAATCGCACGCCGCAGAGGTCGCCGACGGAAAGACCATGGGGATGTCGTGCCTCATCCAGGTCCGTGAGACCGAAACGCCGCAGCCGTTCGTCCCGCCGTGGTTCGCACACCGCTACGAGCACGCGGACATCGGGCCCGGCCGCGATCTGAACCATCGGCGCACGAACTTCTGGTGGTTGGAGTCGGGCGGGAACGGGAACACGATCCGCGATACCGAAGTCGTTCGCGACGACCTCCTTGGAATTGCGACCGGTGTCTGGGACTTCCTGAAGCGGCACGCCGACGAGTTCGACACGCGCAACTGGACGCTCGAGTGGCTCGGCTTCCTGCCGGGAAAGCGCGAGAGTCGCCGGTACGTCGGCGATCACATCATCACGCAGGCCGACGTCGAGGCGGGTGGGCGCTTCCCTGACGTGATCGCGTACGCGGGATGGAGCATGGACAACCACCCGCCCGGCGGCTTCTACGAGCCCGGCGAACCGACGGTCTTTCACCCGGCGCCGTCGCCGTGGGGGATCCCGTACCGCTCGATCTACTCCTCCAACATCGCGAACCTCCTGTACGCCGGGCGTAACATCAGCGCGACGCATATCGCGCTGAGCTCGTCGCGCGTGATGCGCACGTGTGCGACGATCGGTCAGGCCGCGGGCACCGCCGCCGCGATCGCGATCCGTCGCGGAACAACGCCGCGCGGGGTCTATACCGACCACATCGATGAGCTGCAGCAGCGCCTGCTCCGCGACGACGCGTACCTGCCCGAGCTGGAGCGCCGGCCCGCCGCGGCCACGGCCACCGCGCGGGTGACCGCGTCGAACGCGGGGAAGACGTACACCGTGGCGCGCGCCCGGAGCGTCCACCCCGACGACGTCGTCGTGTTTTCGAGCGGGCTTCGCGCCGGACAGCGCACGCGGATCGAGTGGGTGGAGGAGACATGGAAAGCCGATGCCGACGTGCTGCGTAACGGCGTCGACCGGAGCGTCGACGACGATGACAACGGGTACTGGTGCGAGCCGAGCGACACGGTCGAGTACGAGCTTGCGGGACCGGCGACGCTCGCGTACGCGAGGCTCGTCTTCGACAGCAACCTGAGCCGCTACTACCAGGACCACCGGATGAAGTGCCTCTATCCGCTCGACGATCCGGGGACGCCCGTTGCCGAGTCGATCGTCAAGGAGTTCACCATCGACGCGCGCGTCGACGGCCAGTGGACGCCGGTCGCGTCGGTGACCGACAACCGGCAGCGGCTCGTCCGCGTCGCGCTGCCCGATCGACCCGTGGATGCGGTCCGGTTCACGCCGCGCGCGACCTGGGGCGCACCATTCGTCCACCTCTTCGCGTTCGATCTGGAGTAGCAGAAAAAGGCGGCGACACCCCTTCTAGAGGCCATTGGTTCGGCGGATGTCGTGCTACGATAGCGTCGGATGGATGGTCTCCAGGTTCCGAATCGCAGCGATGTGGCGCGGCGGCGAACGCTCGTCCGAGTTCTCGCGGTCGCGGGCATCACGCTCGCCTGTTTCCAGTCTCTGTACGTCGCGGGCATTGCCGTCGCGGCCCTCCATCTTCGCGACAACAACCCCGCCGACTTCTCGCTCGCGATGATCCGCCGCAGACAGACCGGTCAGCCCGGCCAACCGTTGCGTCCCGTGACGCTCGACCAGATACCGGTGCGACTGCTTCATACGCTGATCCTCATCGAAGACCCGCGCTTCGCCGATCACCCGGGATTCGATGTCGGGTCCATACGTCGGGCGATCGAGCTGAACAGTCGACACGCGCGGATAGTCTATGGCGGAAGCACCATCACGCAGCAACTCGCACGAACGGTCTTCCTGTTTCCCCGCCAGCTCTACATTCGAAAGGTCCTGGAGGTGCAGGCTGCGGTCATACTCGATGCGATTCTTCCGAAGGAGCGCGTGCTCGAGCTCTACGTGAACTACGCCGAGTGGGGGCCCGGTGTGCACGGGATCGCGGCCGCCGCGCACCACCACTTCCGCACGACGCCGGCCGAGCTCGACGACGCTGATCTTGCCGCGCTGATCGCGATCATGCCGAGTCCGCTGCGCTACTGCGTCCAGACGTTTCGCGAGTCGCCGATGCTCGTTGCCAGACATCGGCTTGCGCTCGAGCTACTCGACGGTGTCGATAAGCCGCAGAACAGGATCCGGATCGACATCCGCCGAACGCTATAAGGCCATACGGAGGGAGACAGATGAGAGCACGAACACTGTGGGCCGGGTTCGCCGTCGCGGTGCTTATCGCGGCGTGTACGACCACGACCGGCGTCGTCCGAACCGTCGCGGCAATCGTGAGTGAGCCGCCGTCCGTCGCCGCGCCACGGACGACGCGTCGCGACGCAACCGCATCGGTCATGATCGCCAACCAGACCGGCGAGTACCTGAGCGGCGTCTACTTCAGGCAGGCGGGTGCGACCGCCTGGGGTGCAGACCACCTCTCCGCGTCGGGCGGGGCGATCGCCCCCGGGATGACTCGCGAGGTCGTCGTGCCGGTCGGAGCGGGCACGGTCAGGTTCGCGTTCATCGACGGCGATCAGCCGTTCTACGTGGAGGTCGAAGGCAGCTTCGCGGCCGGCGCCA
>SKVA01000223.1 GCA_007129695.1 Spirochaetaceae bacterium
CATCGAGCGCGACCGGCTGATCGCTATCCTTGAACCGCTCGTGGTCGAGGTGATGGACGTCCGCGAGGTGTGACGGTTCACCAGCGGTGGTGCACGAAGGGTGCGATGCGGTCGCGGTAGATCGCGCGAACAGCGTCGAGCGTTTCGGTGTCGATTGTCGCCATCCCGCTCGTCTCCGCGTTCCGGGTCGCCTGATCAGCACTCTTCGCGCCGGGGATCGTCACCGTGACCGCGTCAAACTGCAGAATCCAGCGTAGCGCAAACTGCGCCATCGTCAGACCCGTGGGCTTGATGCGCTTGAGTTCGTCTACCGCGTCGAGCCCCGCCTCGTACGGCACGCCGGCGAAGGTCTCACCGCGATCGAAGGCCTGGCCGTCGCGGTTGAAGGAACGGTGATCGTCCGACGCGAACTCGCTGTCCCGGCTCATCCTTCCCGACAGTAGACCGCTCGCAAGCGGCACTCGGGGCAAGATCGCGACCCGGCGATCCATCGCCAGACCGAAGAAGAGCTCGGCAGGACGCTGTCTGAACATGTTGAAGATGATCTGTACGCTCGCGACGTTCGGGTACTCGATCGCCTTGATCGCCTCTTCGACCTTCTCTACACTGACGCCGTAGTATCGGACCTTGCCGGACGCGACGATACCGTCGAGCGCCGCGAAGACTTCGGGTCGGTAGTAGACGTCGGTTGGCGGGCAGTGGAGCTGGAGCAGATCGATCGAGTCGACGCCCAGGTTTTCAAGGCTGCGGTCGATGAACGCGTTCAGGTTGGCCGCGGTGTAGCCGTCGGCGCTGTGTGGATTGAGCCTTCGCCCGGCCTTCGTTGCAACGTAGACGCGTTCGTCTCGCGACGAGAGCACCCTCCGAATCAGGCGTTCGCTGCGCCCGTCGCCGTATACATCGGCGGTATCGATGAAGTTCACGCCGCCATCGAGTGCCGCGTTGAGCGCCCCGATCGCGTCATCCTCTGGAACGTCGCCCCACGATCCTCCTATCGCCCACGCCCCGAATCCGATCTCCGATACCTTCCATCCAGTCCTGCCAAACTCTCTGTATTCCATGGCCTACTATACCCAAACCGCGGACAATCCGCTATGGTACCGGCATGAGCAGTATAGTCATACAATCCCGACCGTACGGAATATCAACCTGGCTTCGCGAAGCGGTTTCGATCGCTCTCGCGTCGCTCGCGATAGCGGTACTCGCACAAGTCTCGATCCCGATCGGGCCGGTTCCTATAACCGGCCAGACGCTCGCGGTACTGGGTGCCGCCTGGATGCTCGGCAGGCTGCGCGGCACGACGGCGGTCGCGTTCTACCTGGCCTGGGGCGCCTTCGGCCTGCCGGTGTTCGCGGGCGGTACCGCCGGCTTTGTGGTCTTTGCCGGTCCAACCGGCGGATACCTCGCCGGGTTCCTGGTCGCCGCGTACACGGTAGGCGCTGTGTCTGACTCGCTCGCTGGCCGCAACTGGAATCGCAATCCGGCTCTGATCGCCGCGGCGGCCGCCCTGGGCACCGCGATCGTCTACGCGCTCGGCGCGACGGTCCTTGCGCGCTTTGTCGGCTGGGATCGGGTCGTCGCGGTCGGCATCGCGCCGTTCCTGCCCGGCGATGCGCTGAAGATCGGCCTGCTGGCGACGGTTGTGCCCGCGCTCGCGTCGGCACGCCCGCGCGCGTAGGCCCCCGGGGGCTGTCCGCTATTCGATCGGATCGATGCGCGGCGAAGCGGTCGCCGAGTGGTCGGGGCGAACCACGAACAGCTGATCGGTTCCTCCCGAGTATACGGCGACGCGCGGCATCGACAGCCGGATGCCGGCGTCACCGAAGCGCTTGAGGATCGCGGTCGTCACCTGCGTTCGCATCGCGACGAAGTCGGCCTTCTCAAACCACACCCCGAACAGAAGCTTCACGCCCTGATCGCCGAACTCAAGCGGGATGATGATCGGAGCGGGCTCGCGCAGGCAGAGCGTGCTTTCCGCGGCGATCGCCTTGAGGATGGAGAACACGGTTGCCAAGTCAGCGTCGTACGGCACGGTCAGAGAGAAATCGAACCTCCGGATCGGAAAGCGCGTGATCGTCGTCAACTGTTCTCCGGCGATCTTCTCGTTTGGAACGCGGATGAACAGATTGTCGAAGCTCCGCAGCTTGACCGACAACAGATCGATCGACACGACCACGCCGACCGTTTCTCCGATCCGGATCACGTCACCGATCGCGAACGGCTTCTCACTGACGAGGAACAACCCGCTGATCACGTTTGACAGGCTCGCCTGACTCGCGATACCGACCGCGAGTCCGACGATTCCCGCGGCGCCCAGGATCGGCGTGAGATTGACGCCGAGTTCGAGCAGGCTGATCGCCGCGATCGCGGCAAGCCCGGTGTAGTTGACCGCCTTCGTGACGAGCATCGTGACCTGCGCGGTCGTCCGTCGGTGCAGAAGCCGCCGGATGACGAAGACAAGGACCCTCAGGACCAGAAATCCGACTACCGCCCAGAACAGAACCTGCACGATCGCTATTATCGCGCCGGGATCGAGGAGGGTATCCAGATCAAGCTCACGAAAAACACCCACCATGGCTCTCCCGCCCTAGAATCCGGTAATCTCGCGGAACAGGGTGAAGCTCCGCTTGATGAGACTAGACTCGGGGGCGACCCTCGGTTCGCAGACCACGACCCCCGACGGATGGCGCTCCGGTGGACCGTTACGAAAGGTCAGCTGGCTGACCTGATCCGTACCCCTGAACACAACCCGCACCTCGTTCGTCCACAGCCTCCCGTCGGCCAGGTAGAGCCGCATGTGCTCCGCGTGCACGCAGATGCGCTCGAACCTGAGGCGTTCCTTGCTGCCGTTGGTGACACGCACCTCGCACGTTGCAACGCCCGGATCTGCCACGGGGTCGACATCGCGGCGCAGGGGCACGTCGAGCGCATAGCACAGCTCGCCGGTTCCGATGTCTCCGAACCAGGTCGACGGCAGCACCGTGCTCGGAACCTCTTCCATGACCGTATCCTTCCCGGCGGCACCAGACACAAAGCGTATCCACAGTGGAATCGACACAAAGAACCGTCCCCAGCGACCCGGCAGGATCACGATCGGTGATTCGGGACGAACCACGACTGGTCGGTCGGGAAGCCCGGGCTTCAGCGTCAGCGTGTCGTTGCGGACAGTGACAAACCGCGTCCACGCTATCTGTGCCTCCGCGGACCCGTCAGACGCGTCCTCATCGCTGTGCGAATCCAGATACGACCGCGCGATCTCCCACTCGTCGTCGAGCGTCCGCGCGCGGATGACTGCATCGCCGATGCACCGCACGATGTGCCCGTCATCGGGAATCGTGAGTTGGCCCCAGAGCTCCGGATCCACCCGTTCACCGCCTCGACAATGGAACGTTCCCGGACAGCACGAACGGGAGCCGGGTACGCGGCACAAGCATGATGTCGGGTTCAACGTAGAGATCGCCAGAGTAGGAGAACGAAACCTGATCGGCACCAAGGAGCAGTTCGCGCACCGTGCGGCCGAACGCGGAGAAGCTCAGCCGGAACGGCACCGGTACGTCGGCGGTGCCACGCGCGGGAATCGTCACGCGCTCGACGCGACCGTCGACCCACGTCTGGCCGCCAACCACGAACGCCTGGTCAAACGCGAGCGCAACGGCAAACGGGTTGGGGTTATCCAGGCGAAGACCCAGGGTCAGGTCGGCACCGTTTATACCGAGCGATGCGACCGCAAGCGATGCAACGCGCAGCGACGGTGGACGGACCACGGGGATACTCCCGTCGTACGCGAGCGGCACCGAGATGGTTCCGAGCACCGGCACGTCGAATGCAACCGCAACTTCAATCGTGTACGCCAGACTATCCTGTTCGAGCGCCCGCTCGATGAGAGTGACCACACCGTCGTACGCGACCGAGAACGGCACCGACACACGGCTGGTTGCGAACGCGGCGATCGCGAGGGTGTCACGGCTCGCGCCGGTGAGTAGTGTCCGGCCTTCTACCGCCACCGCGTAGTCGAACCCGCCGAGGGTCACCGCGATCCGGTTCGGGTTCTCGATCTCCAGATCGGCAACAAGATCGGCTCCAGCAAACGACAAACCGACCATGCGAACCGCGTCGACGCGCGCAACCGGATGCTCTACTTCCAGCAGAGACTGGATCGTCGCGCACGACGCCACCGCGATCATCCCGGCTGCGACGGTGGCGATGCGCAGCAATCCAGATCGTCTCATCGCACACCATCCCCGATCCGGTCGAGCCGTGAC
>SKVA01000240.1 GCA_007129695.1 Spirochaetaceae bacterium
GCTGACCGGTTCCGCGTGATTCGCGGACCGACTCGCGGACCGAGGGAGGCGGTTCTTTGACGTTCGACACGGTGAACCGGTTGCGCTTGACTTCCTGGCTGGTGTCGGGCGTACTGCGTTCGGCGCGCGGTCGCGGCGGCGCGGCCGTTGGCCGCTGCTCGGGACGATCGGTGGTGGTTTCCGTCCGGGCTGCCGGCTTCGTCCGGGCTTCCGGGTCGGTGTCGGCGGGTGGTCGCTTCGCAGAGTCGGCCGTTCGAGCCGGTTCTTTCGCAGCCTCTGGTCTGAGGCGTGCCTGCTCTCGGACAGAGGGCGGTATAGAATCGCCCTTGCGAACCACGGACGGCTTTTGCTCGGCTATCGGCGCCTCTGAGGGCGAGGAGGAGCGTGGCTTGGCAGCCGGCTTGCGCCTGACGACGACCCGAACCCGCTTCTTGTCGGCATCGTCGTGAGTCGACTCGTCTTTCCGATGCTTGATGAGCGTCGTCTTTGGTTTTTGCTTGTCCTGCTCGTCAGCCATACAGCTCCTTTCCCATGGCAGTCCGGACTATTCCGGGCTCACATTATCTTCTTCCTCGTCGATTATTTCAACATTCTCTGAGATGATCGCCTGGATCGCCACGACGTCCTCTTCAGTAATGCCTTCGAGCTTTCTGAGTTGATTCTCCGGCATATCGAGGAGATCGAGTATGTCCTCGATTCCTGCCGTCTTGAGGATCGCAACAACGCGCTCGTTGATTCCGGGCAACTCGGAGATCAGCGTGATCTCCTCCTCATCCTCTTCGCCGAGCGGCTCTTCTTCGTCGAACAGTACTTCGTCAGCGCCGGGCGCGCCCTCGGCTACAGCGGGCGAATCGTCGGTCGGCGGTTCTGCTTCGACGCTTGCCTCTTCAGGATACTCTTGCGCTGCGTACTCTTCGTCGTCAGACCCCGTCTCGATTATCTCGACGTTCTCCGAGATGATCTTCTTGATCGTCGACACGTCTTCCTGACTGAGCGCTTCGATCGTCGTGAGCTCGTCCTCGGTCATCGCGACCAGGTCTTCGATCAGCTCGTATCCGGCGGTTTCCAGCAGTGCTACCAGACGCGGTGGGATATCAGGCAGCTCGGCGATGCGGCTGATTTCGTCTTCCTCTTCCGGGAGCTCGCCGAACAGCGCGTTGACCGCGCGCTTGGTCTCGGCGGTGAGATCCATTTCCGAAAACTGGTCCTGCGTCTTGACGTCGATGCTCCAGTCGGCAAGGCGGTTTGCTAGGCGGACATTGAGTCCCTGCTTTCCGATCGCGAGCGACAGCTGGCTCTCCGGTACGACAGCGAGCGCCTGACGCTTTGACTCGTCGAGCAGCACGACGTGACTGACCTCCGCGGGCGACAGTGCATTTCTGATGAACTCTCGCGGGTCATTGTCGTACTTGAGCACGTCGATCTTCTCACCCTCGAGCTCGCGAACCACGCTCTGGATGCGCACCCCGCGCAACCCGACACACGCGCCGACAGGATCGACGTCGTCGCGGTTGGAGTAGACCGCGATCTTCGTCCGGTAGCCCGGTTCGCGGACGATCTTGTAGATCTCGACGGTGCCGTCGTAGACCTCGGGTACCTCGAGCTCGAAGATGCGCTTCACGAACTCGGTGTGAGTGCGGGTGAGCACAATCTGGAGCCCGTTCGGGTTCTTGTTGACCTCGTAGATCATCGCCTTGATACGGTCGTTCGGTCTATAGGTCTCGCGGGGCGACTGGTAGCGCTTCGGCATGATTCCCTCGGTCTTGCCGAGGTCGACGAAGATGTTGCCGTTGCGTTCGCGCTGGTAGTACCCGATGATCATCTCACCGAGCTTGTCCTTGAACTCGCTGTAGAGCGTGTCCTTCTTGATCTCCCGAAGCGTCTGCCGCGCCTTCTGTTTCGCGGTCTGGACGGCCATCCGATCGAACTCCGACGGGTTGATCTCTATGAGCAGTTCGTCGCCGAGCTCGCAATCGGCGTTCAGTTTCAGCGCGTCCTCGAGCGGGATTTCGCTGACCGGGTCGTAGAGCTCCTCTACGATCTTCTTCTGCGCGTACAGCGTCACGTCGTTGCCTTCATCGCTGAAGTGGACGACTGCGTTTTCGTCGGTGCCGAACTTCTTCTTGTACGCAGCAAGGAGGAACTCCTCAACCGTCGTGCGGACGAGATCCTCGCTGATTCCGCTGTCCTGGACAAGCATCCGGATCGCGTTACCCAATTCATTTGTCATTGGCCTTACCTGACCTCCTGTGAGTAGTCCAGCTTGGCTTTCTGGATATCGTCGTAAGCAACGGTGACCGTGTCGGTACCGCAGCGCATCTCCAGGCTGGAATCGCCGGCGCCCACTATCACGCCCGCGCACCACTCGTTCGTGCTCCGTCGAAGAACTCGTACGCCCTTACCGGCGAACACGGAGTACTCGCTCGCATCCTTGATGACGCGATCGATCCCTGGACTCGACACCTGCAACGCAACATCCCGATCGTCCATCACCAGTTCGAGGCGGGGCATGACCGTGCGGTGAATCTCTGCGCACTGGTCGATGGTGATCCCCTCCGGTCGGTAGACGACGAGGTTGACGTGGCTCCGTCCCTTCACGACGCTGTGAGCGATCTCGACGATCGAGAAGCCCAACCCAGACACCAGATCATCGACCTGGCTACGCAGCGCTGCAGGCGCGGACAAGAAACCTCCTTCCCGACAAAAAAAAGAGCCGGTGACCGACTCTTCATCGGGAAAACTACACTCACCGGTACGATACCAAAGGACTCCCTGCGTTGTCAACGTCTGCGGCGGTAGAGTCGAGCGCAGTATCCGTGCATCCGCCGCTCGTCGATCACTCGCAGGAGTCGGCCGGCGTCGCGCTCGAGCCGGTTCAGGCTGGTGGTACGCGAGACAACGATGATCTTGCCGTCGTCGGCGAGGGCACTATCGGCGACCGACACGATCTCGCTGTTCCAGATCGATCCAGGAACCGGATCGTCGTTGACGACAAGCCAGTTGAACGGCTCGTCTGTACCCGCATCGACGAGCGCGCATGGGGTGGCAACCGGATGCGACGCCGCGTCCAGGTACCCGTTGCGGGCAAGGTTCGCACGCGCTACGCGCAGCGCGAGCAGATCACGGTCAAACAGCAGGCATTCGGTGATTCGATCGCCGCTCTGCACGACCGCGACCGGAAGGTGGCCCTGACCGACGCCGTAGACACCTACACGTCCGCCGATTTCGAGGCCGCGCAGCAGATCGAAGCCGAGCGCGGTGCGGTACGCGAGTCCGTCGAACTCGGGCAGCCCGAACACGGTCTGCGCGCGGTAGGGTCGTACGGGTCCGGGAAACTCGGAGATGCCACGCGTATACGCTTCGGGCAGAGCATCGTCTGCCGGTTCAACGTGGTCAGCCGCCCGCGTCCCGACGATCACCGATACGTGATTCGCGGAGCTGCGCTCGGATACGACTGTCGCGCCCAACCGCTCGATGGCCGCACGCAGCAGCGACGCGAGCGGCGTGACGATCACGAACGCCGCCTGTGACCCATCGGTTGGCCGGTCACGATCGTCGGCGTTGCCACCGCCGATCAGCGCTGCGATCAACCGCTCGATCACCGGGTGACCCGCCTTAGCCGGGATGTTGCACACCGACAGTCGCGGCGCGCCGGTCGCGATCGGCATCGGCGGGACGCCGAGCGCGCAGACGGTCGTGATGTGGTCAAGCCCATTGAGCGCCGCGCTACGCGCGGTCCACGCGGTGGCGAGCGCGTCGCGATCGCTCGCGACGACGACGGAGGGCCTCTCCCCCGCCGGCCGCGACGCGAGCGCGATCGCGAGCGTTCCAGCCCCGCAGCCGACGTCGGTCACCGCGTCGTATCGAGCGCCGTCGGTCTCCTGCGCTATCAGCGACAGGAGCTGGTGCGTACCGGAATCAACACCGGCACTCGAAAACAGCGCCTGTGTCAACGGGAGCGATAGCGATCGCTTGCAGTACGCGTAGACGACGCGCTTCGTTTCGAGCGCGTCGAGCGCGTCGTCTACGGTCAGCATCGTCACAGGATATAGGGATCGTGGCTGCCAGGCAATTCGTCATGGCTACACTTCCATCGCGAACGCGAGCACGTACACTGCTCGCACGCCGGCCTGCTTGAGCACGCGTGCGCAAGCCGACGCGGTCGCTCCGGTCGTGAAGATATCGTCAACGACGATAGCGGTGCTGCACGGAGCGATAGTGCCGGCAGCGTGCCGGCGCATCCGCACCGAAC
>SKVA01000311.1 GCA_007129695.1 Spirochaetaceae bacterium
AAGGCCTCTACCGGCACTTCACCGAGGTCGCCGAATCGAGCCGACTGCCTGTCGTTGTCTACAACATCCCCGGACGCACGTCGGTGAGCGTCGAACCGGCGACGATCCTTCGGCTCGCGGAGCACGACAACGTGACCGCGGTCAAAGAGGCGAGCGGCAGCATGGCGGTCGCGATGGAGGTCATCGCAGGCGCGCCCGCGTCGTTCGCGGTCGTGTCGGGCGACGACAACCTGACGCTCCCGCTGATGTCGCTCGGCGCGACCGGCGTCATTTCGGTCGCAAGCAACATCGCGCCGAAGCAGATGGTCGAGCTCGTCAGCCTCGCCGCCGCGGGCCGGTTTGACGACGCAAAGAGGCTACACTATCGCCTGTTGCCGCTGTTCCGCGCGATCTTCGTCCAGACCAATCCGATCCCGATCAAGTACGCGCTCGCGCGGCGCAAGATGATCGTAGAAAGCTACCGGCTGCCGCTGTGTCCGCTGTCGGACTCAGATCGCGCTATCGTCGATCGCGCGATCGATCAGGTGATGCCGGAGTAGTCGTACCGGACGGATCGCCGTCCCGACGATAGCCGCCGCGGATCAGCTCATCGGCGAACCGTGCGAACTGCCCGGGGCCGACACGCTCTGCGCGCAGATCGAGCGAGATCCCGGCACGATCGGCCGCGTCGCGCAGTCGGTCAACCGGGAGTCCGCTTCGCGCGCCAAGCACCGACAGATTGTTCGCAATCGTCTTGCGGCGGCTCGAAAACAGCGCGCGCGCGACCAAGGTCGTCACCGCGCGCGTACTCGTGTCGGTCGGTCTGACATCGAGCACGACGATCGACGAGGTGACTTCGGGCGCCGGGTAGAAGCTGCCGGCCGACAGGTCGCCGGCCAGACGTACGTCGGCACACGTCGCGCACAGGACGGTCAGCGGCGAGTAGTCGCGGCCGCCGACCGGCGCGGCCATGCGCCGGGCCATCTCCTTCTGCACCGTAAACACCATCCGCATCGCGGTGTCGGCGAGCCCGGGGTGCTCGAGCAGCGTCGTAACGATAGCGGCCGCGGATCGGTACGGAAGATTCCCGACGATCCTCTCGGGTGTCCGACCGGACTCGCGTGCCCGGTCGTACGCGCACGCGATCGTCCGCGCGGCGTCTCCGGCAACAATCGGAACGCGATCGGCGAATCGGTCGCGGAGCACTGCGATCAGACCATGATCGACCTCGAACGCGGTTACCAGTGCACCGCGATCGACGAGAATCGCGGTGATCGCTCCGAGTCCGGGACCCACCTCCCATACCGACCTATCGCCCACTGGATCGAGCAAATCAACGATCCGCTCGCGCGAACGCCGGTTGACCATGAAGTTCTGTCCCCATCGCTTCTTCAGCGCGAGTCCGTGCCGGGCGAGCACTTCGCGTATCGCGCGCGGACTATCGTCGACATCGCTCCAGCCGAGCGCAGCCGCGTCAGCCACGATCGTCACCCGCAACCAGGATCCGACGGCTCCAGGCTCCACGCGTAGTGACCGCACAGCCCACCGTGATAGCAGCCGCCGCGATCGCGGCGCCGACGCCGCCCGCAAATGGTCCCACCGACGGCGGCGCGATCCCGCGGAACCACGAGAAGAAGTACCCGAGCAGATCGAGCATGGAGGCAAGGACGCCAAGAAGCGGTACCGAAAGCTGCGCAATCACGGTTACCCCGAGCACGCTCAAGCCGATCGCAACCAGTCCTATCGTCATGAAGCCCAGCACGACCGGTCCCATCACGACGGTCGCGACCACGCCGATGGGGTAGACGACACCGAACCGCGCGAGCAGCAGTGGAGTCGTCGTCACCTGAGCGCCTAATCCGGCCGCGAGCGGGCTCGCGAGCGCCACTGGCACCACCGACGCGGTACGATCGACCAACCACGGCGCGATCACGGCGATCCCGGCAAGACTGGCGTACGACAGCTGAAATGCCATGCTCGTCACCGCGCGTGGCTGAACGATGAGCTGAATCACGAACACGACGCACAGCAGATCGATCAGCCGCGGCCGCAGCCCCGCAGCCCGAACCGTTGTGCCTACGAGCACGAGCAGCGCCGCGCGGACCAGGCCGGGGCGGCCGCCGATGAACGCGACGTAGAGCATCGCGGCGGCAAGCGTCACGACTATCGCGGCGCGTCGACCGAAGAGCCGGCGCGCGGCTCCGCCGGCGAGCAGCGCGATCACGGCAAGGTGCATCCCCGATAGCGCGAGCAAGTGAATAGTACCCGACCTGCGAAACAACAAGGTAGTACGAGGGTCGACCGCAGCATCGTCGCCAAGGACCAACGCGGCAAGAAGCGGCGCGGCCGGTCCGGCGATGCGATCGATGTGCTGCCAGAGCGCTGCCTGCATCCGATGTCGTACACTCGGGGAGGCATCCACGACGCGAAAAGCCGCGCGTCCGGCCGATAGCGCGCCGTCACGCGCCGGGCTCAAAGCGCCCGTCGCGACTACGAGCCGGACGCCGGGCACGATCGCGCGACCATCCGCCCGGCTAGCGCCCGTGTCCACCTCCACACGAAGAACCCCGGCCGCTGACGCTTCGCCGGACTCCGATCGGACGCGCTCTATCGCAATATCGACGACACTCCGATCACGATCTGCGCGGACCGCGACGATGCGGCCCTCGACCTCCGACACGGCCGGAAGCGGCAGATGCGGTTGCGGCACGGTGCGGGCGATCGACGCGGAGAGCAGACCGGCGGCTATCGCGCACGCAGCGACGAGCACGGCCATCGATCGCCCGGCAACGGTCGCGCTGCGAGCGCCGGTACCAGCGATCGCAAGCGCCGACAACAGAACGACGGCAGCGGGAATGAGCGCCCGGGCAACCGTGGGGATGGGAGACAGACCGACAAGGTATGCGGCCGCCGCAAACGCGGCAGCCAGCACCGCGCCGCTCAACGCCGAACGGCGTCGATCGCTTCGCGCGCGGCGTCCCTCACGCGGGTCGGGTAGTTCAGCAACGTCACGTAGAACAGCGCGTCGTACGCCTCGAAGTGGCCAAGACGACCCAGATTGCTGATAACCGCGAGCATGATCTGCGTGTCGTACGGCCGATCATTCTCCGTGTAGTTGTTGAGCAGGTCCAGGAACGTGGCAAGCCGGCGCGCTGCGTCGACGGTCCCGGTGTTCCCGAGCGCCGCGATAGCTTCGAGGACCCATGTCCGCGTCGTCATCCCGCGATCGTAGTCCGCGAACGTCGCGTTGAAGTGCCTGATCAGCGCCGCCGAGGCCGCCGGATAGGGTTCCTCGACAAGGGTGGCAGTCGCACGATAGCGAACCTGCCGCTGCGCTTCTACGTCGGTCGGCAGCCGGACCACTTCGCGGGTGGTCGCCGCGAGCACCGTGGTTGCGATCTCCGCGCGGTCCGGCATGCTCAGATCGCTGTCGCTGAGCACGTAGTCGAGCGCTGGGAGACGGTCGGCCACCGGCCGGGCGTTGATCGTCTGGATCGCTGCGGACTTGTAGTCCACATCCAGGCCGAGCATCGCAGCTCTGGCCTCGGCGGATATCGCTGCCGATATCTGCGCGAGCTGGATGTCGAGCAGTACCGGGAATGAACTCGGGTCGCCAAGCGCCGAAACGGCCTGGATCGCCACGCGGAAGACCTGAAGATCGGGGGCAGTCCCTCCCCGCCAGAGGCTGGTCTGCGTCTGAAGCCACGCATTGATGTCTACGACGACCTGCCGATTCCCGATGGCGACGTTCGCGAGCGCGTTCAGAACGCGAATCCGTGACGTGTTGTCGCCGTGCTCGCGAAAAAGCGACCAGAGTGTGTTTGCCGCGGCCGAATACCCACCTTCATCGATACCTTCGACCGAAATCGAAGCGATTTCCTGGAGCGCCGTGTTCGTAGGCAGATCGGCAACGCTGGTCAGGACGAACTGGAGGGCCTGATTGTAGAGCGGCCCAAGCTGCGCCGGGGTCAGCTGATCGGCGGTTCGCAGGATCTGCAGCTTGCCTTCGACGGAGGCATCCCGGAATCGATCGCGGTACGCCCGCAGCGTACGATCGGTGTCCTGCGCCGGTACAGTGGCCGCAATCACCATGAGCAGACAAAGCACTACCGGCATCGCGCGTCGCGTCATATCGAGCCTCCTACAGCATGTATACTATCCGCTTGCGCGCCGGAATTCAACTTTGGTCGACGGCTCGCGCCGCGGTGCGCTTGTCCGGATCCTTGAAGATCCCGTAGACGTACATCAGGATCGTGTTCTTCATCGACGGCG
>SKVA01000546.1 GCA_007129695.1 Spirochaetaceae bacterium
AAAAAAGAGTGGTGAACCGCGTTCTGATGCGTTAAGCTTTGGAGCAATAGGAGAGAATATGAGACAACGACTTCTTTCTGTACTGGTCCTGTTGGTGGTCGTAACAACGTTCGGCTTCGCGTCGAACGGCGATACGATCAATATTGGCGGATACGTCACGCTCAAGCTCGATCTGACCGTCGACGCCGATCCGGCCGCGGACAACCTACAACTCGAAGGGACGACTGACGGCTTCAACCCGACGATCGCCGAAATCACGATCAGCACGAACAACACTGCAGGCTGGCAACTTTGGGTGTTCGCTGTGAATGCTGACGGTTCGGGAACCGCGATGATCAACGACGATCTGGACGAGATACCCTATACGATCTCGTACGCGGGCACAGGCGGGGTAGGTCCCGTCGCGATCACCACCACAGGAGTTGCGGTCGGCGACAGTGGGACGGCGGCCGGAGACACCGCCGCGGTCCTGAGCATCACCTACGACCAGTCCGAGACCTTCCCCGCCGGCTACTACTCAGACCAGCTGGCGATCGTGCTGCGCGCTAAGTAGACGTGCGGCAATTTCTGGTCGTTCTCATGATAGGCGCCTGCGCGGTTTCCGCGCAGGCGTTTCGGTTCGAACCGATCTCGCAGGACTTCGCGCCGAGCGGCGCCGGAGCCAGCCACGTCTTCCGCGTGACCAACACGATGACCGAGCGGATCGCGGTGCGCGTATCGGTGCGGCCGCGGCGGATCGAGCGCGACGGGGTCGAGGTCCAGGGGCCCGAGTCCGACCAGTTCCTGGTCTATCCGCGGCAGATGCTCCTGGCCCCCGGAGAGGCGCGAAGCGTCCGTGTCCGGTGGGAAGGACCCGCGACACCGTCGGGCGAACAGGCGTTCCGGATCATAGCCGAACAGCTCCCGGTCGACTTCGGCGGAGAACAGCCCGCGCAGGGCGCAGGGATTCGCCTCACGTACCGCTACGAAGGGGCGCTCTACGTAGTCCCGCCCGGAGCCGCGCCCGACCTGAGCCTGACCGCCGCGCGAGCGGTCGATCGCGACGGCGAGCGCGTGCTTGTGCTGGAGGTCTCCAACACCGGGACGCGCCGGACGCTGCTCCACGAGGCATCCGTCACGGTCCGTACGCCAAACGGCGAAATGGTCATCGGAGCCGATCGGCTCCCCGGGATGGCAGGGGAAAACATGCTCGCCGGATCGACGCGCGAGTTCATCGTTCCCGCGCCAGACGGGTTACCGATCGGACCACTGGACGCGACGCTGGATTATACGGCACGCTTCTAGCCGAATGAGGACGTCACGTCCGACCGCCCCGCTGCTTGTAGCTCTGTGCGCGCTCGTCGCCGGACTCGGATTCGCGCAGGCCGAGTCCGCCGAGCAGACTACCATCCCGGTACCGCTCGTCGTCAACGGCCGCCGCTCAGGGGAGATCCCGGTCCAGATCGTCGTCGATGCCGACTTCACCGAGCGCGTATCGATCGTCCCGATCGAGCTCGTCGCGCTCCTTCCCGAGCTCGCCCTCGCGACCGCCTCCGAGCCGCTGTTGGCGTCGACCGACTGGACCGGCCTTGATGCGTTCGACGAGATCGGACTCGCGGTCGCGTTCGATCCGGACGAGATTCTCGTCCGCGCGACGGTTCCCGCGCGCGCGCTGCGGCCGGTAGAACTCCCGCTCTCCGGCCGCGCGGCCCCCATTCCGCGTGGCGTCCAGGTGCCGCAGGCCGATTTCAGCGCGATCGCGAATCTGGAGGGGTGGGCCAGGTACACGTACGAACAGGGCCGCTTCGACTACCGGGTGACGCCCGACGTCGCGCTTAACCTCTACCGCGCCGCGATCGAGGCCAAGGGAGGCGTTCGCTCGTCTTCACCGATCGGCTTCCTGGATCACGCGAGACTCACGTGGGATCTTCCCGAACTCTATCTACGGCTCCAGGCCGGCGACCTGCGGTACCGGACGACGCGGCTCGAGCGCGTCACGCGGATAACCGGCGTGTCGTTCACGACCGACGAGTCGCTCGGGCACGCGATCGTCGGAGGCGGCGGAGTGACGCTTCCGATCATCGTCCCCGAATCGGGCACCGTGCTTGTCACGCGAAACGGATCGCAGGTCGTGCGCCGCACGCTCGATCCCGGCAACTATCTCCTCTCCGCGCTGCCGCTGGTCCAGGGGATCAATGAGATCACCGTCACGTGGCCGGGACCCGACGGCCCCGCCACCGTCGATCTGCTCATTCCGCACGATGCCGAACTGACTCGGCCCGGGAGGATCGACGCCGGACTCGCGGTCGGCGTCGCCAACCGCGACCTGCTCGATCCGCTGGCGACCGCGTCGGTCTCGTACGGCGTCGCGCAATCGCTGACGATCGGCGCGCGGTTCGGATCGGCGTTCCTTCGAACCGAGTTCGACGCCGGCGTCTCCGCGGTGATCGCGACGACGGCAGGCGCGTTCCGGGTTGCGGGCGACGTCGGCATCGGACCGGACGGCCGGCTCGCGATCGACGTTCCTGTCGGGTACCGGCTGGTCGATTCGCGCTCCGAACGCTACCGCAGCATCGGCGCTACCGCCGGCGTAGGCTACGCAGCTCGGCCTGCGGCACCGTCGGCAGAGACGCTCAGGCTCTACGCGTCGGGCTACGTCGGGCTCGCCTTTGCCGATGGATTCTCGATGACCCCCCGGTTGAGCTACGCGATGAGCTCGACCGGCGGCGATCGCGCGACAACCCACGACGTGCGCTTCATGACGGGGCTACGCAGATCGGTTCGCGGCGGAGCATCGCTGTCGGCGAACGTCGGTCTTGCGTACCGCGAGGAGCTGACCTTCCTGGCGAGCGTGTCGTATTCGGCGTCCTTTCCCGACATCAGGCAGAACCTCTTCCTCCAGCAGGACCTCACCGCCGGAAAGGCGAGTGTGTTCTGGAGCCGGTACGCCGGCGATCAGCCGCGCGACGTAAGCTGGACCGCGTCGGCGCAGGTTCCGGTCGACCGGTCGGACCTGTTCACCGTCGGTGCGCAGGTCGGATACCGTGACCCCTACGTGCGCGGGTCGCTGTCGCACGGGCTGAGCGGCGTACTGGAAGACGCCGAGTACCGTAACGCGACGTCGCTCACGATCGCGACCGCACTGCTCTTCGCCGACGGCGCGTTTGCGGTGTCGACCCCGGTCACCGACTCCTTCGTGCTTGTGTCCGGAGATCCCGACTCCGCGGTCCCGGTCGGCCTGGTCCGCCCGACCGGCTACCGCGCGATACCGCTCGGGGAACGACCACTGGTCTTCGGCGGCGTGCGGTCGTACTCACCGTTCCAGATCGAGGCCGAGCCGCTCGACATCGTCCTGGGCGCCGAGGAGCGCGAACGCGTCTACTACGTGCTCCCATCGTACCGCTCCGGCACCCTTGTACGGATCGGAATCGAGCGCAACGTCTACGTTGGAGGAGTCCTTTTGGACCGAGCCGAGCGACCGGTCGGCTTCGCGCTCGGCGCGTGGGAACGCGGTGACGACCCGACCAAGTCGGGTGAGTTCTTCACCGACGGAGAGGGCTACTTCGAGGTGTACAGCCTTGCCCCTGGAAGCTACCGGCTGCGCATCGCGGCCGGGCCAGGCACGCTGAACGGAATGTCGTACGAGTTTGCAGTACCCCCCGGCGCGCCCGAGTACGTCGATCTGGGAAACCTGATGCCGACCGACGGAGGTTCCCGATGACGACACCGACCGCACGCCGCATGCTCGCTCCGCGCCGCGCGCTGCTCGCGTTCGCGCTGCTCGCCACAGCGGCCACCACCGCGGGCGCGCAGGACGTGTTCCGTCTCTACGCACCTCCCGGAGGCGTCTACGCGAACGCTGCGCTCGAACGCGACGCGCTCGTCGAAGTCGGAATCACGATCGAGCATCAGGGCGCCGCGGTACCCGAGTGGTTCATCGCGGTGAGCAAGGGTGCATCGTCGGTCTACGAGCCGCGCACGATGGCGTCGGGCGCGAGCACGATCGAGTACCAGATCTACGGGGCAGCCCCTCCAACCGCAGCGGTCATCAAGGCGCCGCCGGAGACGCTGTCGTCCGAAAACGTCGTCACGTCGACCGCGTTCGCGGCCCCCTCTGCGACGACGCAGTACGCGACCGTGTCGTTCTTCGTTCACATCGCGAGCGGCCAGTTCGTCGCGTCGGGAGAGTATACCGACTCGGTAACGCTGTCGCTCTACACCGGCGACTACGCGACGCCGGCGACGCACGCGCTCGTCGACTCGGCGGTCGTG
>SKVA01000116.1 GCA_007129695.1 Spirochaetaceae bacterium
AGGGCGACGGTCCCACCGGTCGACGCGCCAATCGCGATCACCTTCGATGAGCTCTGCTGGAGCGCCGTCGGGCGCTGAGTCCGCACGGTGTCGATCGAGAACTCGCTCGCACGCCAGTGGGAAACATCGGTACCAGCGGCGATCAGGACTTTGTCGATCAGATCGGCCATCATCGTCTCGAGTCGATTCCCGAAACTGGTCGACGGCTTGGTGACGAAGTCGAGCGCTCCCGCGGCCAAAGCGTCGAGTGTAACCGCCGCGCCCGCTTTGCTGAGCGCCGACACGACGATCACCGGCATCGGATACTGCGGCATCAACCGACGCAGGAACTGCACGCCGTCCATCCTGGGCATCTCTATATCGAGCGTCAAAACGTCGGGCCGAAGCTCGACGATCCTGTCGCGCGCAACGTAGACGTCAGGAGCGGCGCCGACGACCTCGATCCGGTCGTCCTGGGCGAGACCCGCGGTCAGGATCTTGCGCGCAAGCGCCGAATCATCAACAACAAGGACCCGTACCTTGCGCGTCACTCGGTCCTCCTGTAGACCGCGGGCTGGAGGTACTGGAACCCGGCGACGTTTCGCCCCATCGACTCGGAGTGACCAAGAAATAGAAAACCGCCGATCCGCAGGTGCCGCCGAAACGCCGCGACGAGCCGCACGCGCGTCGGGACATCGAAGTAGATCATCACGTTCCGGCAGAAGATCACGTCGAACTGATTGCGGAAGGGGAACTCGGCGTCCATCAGGTTGATCCTGCGGAACAGCAGGCGCCGCCTCATCTCCTGGCTCATCTCGATCCGCTCGGAGTCCACCTGCCGCGCGTAGCCGCGTTTGACTATGTCACCGGCCTCGCGGGTCCTGGAGACCGGATAGACGCCCGCCTTCGCGGTCGCGAGTACCCGAGTGGAGATGTCGCTCGCCAGGATGAGCGGGTGCGCAGGAAGCGCCTTCATTCCGAACGCGTCGGCGAGCGCGATGAGGATCGAGTACGGCTCCTCGCCTGTTGAGCACCCGGCGCACCAAACCCGCGTCTCCGACAGGTCGACCGCCCCCCCGTAGATTGCCGGTAGCGCGGCTGTAACCAGATAGTCCAGGTGATCGGCTTCGCGAAAGAAGAACGTGTGGTTCGTCGACAGGATATCGATCATCTCGGTCAGGCGAGCGCCGGATTCGTCGGTGTCGACCGCCTCCAGGTACTCGCCAAACGACCTGTAGCCGAGCTTCCGTAGCGTTCCGTTGAGCCGACCGCGGATCAGCGTCCGCTTCTTGGACAGATCGATCCCGAAACGGTGGTAGACCGTACTCTGAATGCGCTCGAACTCGGCGTCGGTGATGTCAACGAGATCCGACATGCACGAGCTCCTGATCCATCAGCTCACCGACATCGATGATGAACGAAATGCTGCCGTCGCCCTGAATGCTGCACCCGGAGACCGCGCGCATGTTCTGGATGTAGTCGGGAACGGCCCGAACGACGAACTGCCGGTATCCGATGATGCGATCGACGACGAGCGCGGCGCGGCGGACGCCGGACTGAACGACGATGATCACACCGTGATCGGGTATCGGTCCCCGGTTCTCGTACTGCACGATCGGGATCACCTCATCTCGCAACCGGAACCCGTGGTGATCGGGACCGGTGCGCGTGATCGCGTCGGGATGGTAGCCCTGGAAGGTCACCAGCTCACCGGTCGGTACCGAATACTGGGTCGATCCGATCGTAAACGTGACGCCGTCGAGGATCGCGAGCGTCAGCGGAATCCGGAGGATGATCGTCGTCCCGGACCCTGGAGCGCTGTCGATGTCGATCTTCCCGCGCAGCTTCTCGACGTTCTGTCGGACGACGTCCATGCCGACGCCGCGGCCCGAAATCTCGGAGACCTGATCCGCGGTCGAGAACGCGGGCTCGAAGATATAGCGCCATACGGTTTCGTCGGGCGGATCGGGGTCGCCGTCGGCAAGGAGGCCCCGTTCGCGCGCTTTGGTCAGGATTCGGTCGCGCCTGAGACCACGTCCGTCGTCGCGGATCGTAATCCAGATCTCGTTCCCCTCGTGTCGCGCGGTCAGGTCGATCGTTCCGGCGGCAGGCTTTCCGGCAGCGACGCGCTCATCGGGAGGTTCGATACCGTGGTCGACGGCGTTGCGGATGATATGGACGAGCGGATCGGACACCTCCTCGATCACGTTCTTGTCCATCTCGGTCTGCTCACCGGAGATCTGGATCTGGACGTCCTTCTCGAACTTGCGCGCGAGGTCGCGGACAAGCCGGCGCATCTTTCCGAAGGTCGCCTCGAGCGGGATCATCCGAATGCTGAGCGTGATCTCCTGCATCTCCCGCGTGATCTTCTGCAGGTAAGACGCCGCTTTCTGTACGGTCGAAGAACCACCGTCACCGTGATCACCGGCCCCGTTGGTGACGCCGGACAGCCCGCCGATGACCATCGACTCCGCGGTTATGAGCTCCCCGACGAGCTCGAACAGCTTGTCAAGCTTGGTCGTATCGACCCTGATATCCTTGCGTGCGACCGTCGTCTCTCCGGTCGTCCCGCTCTGCATCCGTCGCTGCGCCTGGACCTCCAACGCCTTCGCGACCGAGTCCGGCGCGATGTGCTCTTCGGTCACCAGGATCTCACCAAGCCGGCGTTGCTGACTCGTCAGCGCCGACTGCAGCTGTTCGTGCGTCAGTGCGCCCATCTCCACCAGGATGTCGCCAAGCGCATCCGAGTAGCCGGGCGCGACCGCATCGGGCTGCTGCTGACGCGCGACTGCCGCAGAGTCTTCACGCGCAGATGCATCGGCTATCGCCGCGACATCCTGCCGGATCGCGTCGACCATCTCCAGGAACTCGCTCGCCGCGGGATGGTCGATCGGTGCTCCAGCCTTGCGGAACGCATCGAGAGCCGACTCCATCGTCATACACCGCTGCTCTACCTTGGCGAACCAGAAGAACCCGGCGTTTCCCTTGATCGTATGAATGCTTCTGAAGACGTGGTCGACGGCAGGTCCGCTTACCGGGTTGTTCTCTGCAGCAAGGAGCGCCTGCTCGACCTGATCGAGCAGATCGGACGACTCTTCGACGAATGCGTCGACCATGTCTGGTGTGACAATCGGAGCGTCGGCTCGCGTCGCGTCAGGTTCCTCACCAGCTTCCGACGCGGTATCGACCGGCTGTACCGACTCAGGCAACGCGGGCGCGGGCGCTCGCCGCGTGGCCGATGATGGCTCAACCGCGATTCCGCGTAGTCGTCGAATACGCAGGACCAGTTCGCGGTGCCCCAGGCTCTGCTCGACGAGCGCGTCGACCGGTCCGTCGGCGCCACGCACCTGTTCTTCGATGCTGCGAACGATCTGCGCAACGACGTCGGTTCCGTCCAGGAGCGTCGTCACGAGCGTGTCGTCAACCTCGCGAACCCCGGTCCTCACATCGTCAAGGATCGTCTCCAGCTCATGGCTGAGTTCGCTCACGTACTGGAAACCGACAAACGACGCGACGCCCTTGATCGTGTGCATCGAACGGAAGATTGTGTTGACAAGGTCGTCGCTGTACTCGTGCTCGAGCTTGAGCACCCTGGTTTCGATGTTGTCCAGGTGGTCGACCGACTCTTCGATGAACGACCTGACGATGTCCATGTCATCCACGCGGACGACCCGATCGTCGGCCGGCTGCGTGGCCGGGGGTTCGGCGGCCGGGGGTTCGGCGGCCGGGGGTTCGCCAACAGGCTCGACTGAAGGTTCAGGAGCGGGTTCGTGCGGTTCATCCACAACGCCCGACCGGACGAACTCAAAGAACGTGTCGCGAATACTGCGGATTATCGGCTGTGCCGACTCGGGAGTACGGTCGTCGGAGGCGAGCTGCTGCGTCTCCGCAAGGATCTCGGTCGCCAGCGTCAAATCACCGGGACGATAGCGCTTCAGTAGATCGACGATCGTCGACAGGTGGCCTACGGCATTCGCAAGGAACGACAGCGCCGCGGCGGGCTCCACCGACTCCACCGGTCGGTCCGCTGATGACGGCTCGTCGTCGTCGAGCTCGCGCAGCCACCCCGCGATCAGAGCTTCTACCGAGTCGGTATCTCCCGAACGGACCGACTCAGTAAGCGCGTCGCGAATCTGCTCGTACATCCCGCGGCGGTGATCCGACAGATCCGCGTCCGACAGCGCATCGGTTGCCGTGTCGATGATCCCCGCGATCGCGATCAGGTCGCCGTCACAGTAGTCGCGCAGAAGGTCGCGGAGA
>SKVA01000536.1 GCA_007129695.1 Spirochaetaceae bacterium
AACCGTCGGGCGCCCCTGTGCCTTGCCGATGTGCGCGGCCGACACGCCGGCAAGCTGATGGAGCACCGGATTACCGGGCTGCAGCACGAGCGCCTCCTCGAGCGCGTCGTACGCGGGGCCGAACAGCCCCTGCTGAAGGTACGCCTGGGAGAGCAGCTTCAGATAGTCGGCCTGACGACCTACCGCCTGGACCTTCTCGTTCACACTGCGACCATACTCCTCGACCAACTCGCGAAGCTCCTCGACTCTCTCCCTCGACGGCGGACCGCCGCCATCGAGGTGTGCTATCCCCGAGACATCCGGCCCGCGATCACACGACGCGACAGCCAGCGAAGCGCCGGCGCCACACACGGACAGCGTGAATATGCGGACGGCTCGACATAGATAACGTCGAAGAATCGCCCCGTGCTTCACGATGAGCGTCCCCTCGGGTGAAATTCCGCGTGAAACCCGGAAAGAGACTCCTTGTCGACGTGCGTGTAGATCTGCGTCGTCGAAATATCTGCGTGCCCAAGGAGTTCCTGAACCGCGCGCAGATCGGCTCCTCCTTCGAGCAGGTGCGTCGCGAACGAGTGGCGAAGCGTATGGACCTTGGCCTCCACCCCCGCCTGCGTCGCGATCTCCCGGAACCGCTTCCACATGCCCTTGCGGGAGAGCTTCTGTCCGCGGTTGTTGAGGAAAAGCGCGTCGACGGGACGCCGAGCCAGGTGAGGCCGTGCCTCGTCGACATAGCGCTCGATCCAGTGCCGCGCGTGCTCGCCCATCGGAACGAGTCGCTCCTTGTCGCCCTTTCCGCGTACGCGAAGGAGTCGTTCGCTCAGGAACACCCGATCGGTCGTCAGTTCGACCGCTTCGGATATCCGCAGCCCGCACGAATAGATGAGTTCGAAGAGCGCGCGATCGCGCAACCCGAGCGGCGTACGCACGTCGATGATCTCAAGGAGCGTCTCGACCTCGTCGATATCGAGCACGCCCGGAATTCTATGCGCGGCGCGGGGCAGCTCGACGAGAGACGCTGGATTGTCCGCGCGCTCGCCTTCAAGGACGACGAACTGGAACAGCGACCGCAGCGCGCTGATCACCTTCGCAACGGTGCGCTGGTCGATCCCCTCGTGCTGCTGCCGCATGATCAGGAAGTCGATGATCTCAGCGGTCGTGATCGCGTCGACCGATACGTCCTGCATCGACACCCACTGGACGAACGACCGGCAGTCGCGCAGATACGTCGACACCGTCTGCCGCGACAGGCGCAGGCCGGCCGCGAGATAGTCCTCGAAGTCGCGCAGCAGTTCGTCAGGTCCCCTGCTCATTGCCGCCCACTTGCTGATACCGGAGTACCGCCGGTATTCCAAGTTCCTCGCTGTGCCCGCCTTCGGGCCGCATGACCTGCTCGCGGCTGCGGTAGAGCCGGGACCGGGTCATCTCCGACCATTGGCTGAGCGAGATGAACTCCTCGTTCTTCTCCTCTCTGGCTGCCGCGGGCTTGGGGCGAGACGGCTCCCGGTCGAAGCCGGTCGCGATCACGCTCACCTTCACCTCGTTCTCCATCAGCTCGTCGACCGCGGTGCCCGCGATGATCAGCGCGTCAGGATCCGCATTCGCAGTGATGATGTTGAGGATCTCCTCGTACTCGCTGAGCGTGAAGTCGAGACCTCCGCAGACGTTGACAAGGATCCCCTTCGCGCCTTCGATACTGGCGTCCTCGAGCAGCGGGTTGTTGATCGCCGCCGTCGCGGCGTCAACCGCGCGGTTTTCGCCATCACCGACGCCGATCCCCATCAGCGCGTCACCCTGACCGCTCATGATCGTCCGGACGTCGGCGAAGTCGATGTTGATCTCGCCCGGCTTGGTGATCAGGTCGCTGAGCCCCTGAACCGCCTGGCGCAGGACGTCATCGGCGATCTGGAATGCCTGCGTGATCGGCGTCTTCTTGTCGACGATCTTCAGTAGGTGCTGGTTGGGGATCACAATGAGCGTATCGACCGACTCGCGAAGCCGGGCTATCCCCGACTCCGCAAGCTGCATCTTGTAGCTGCGCTCGAAGTCGAACGGTTTGGTGACCACACCGACGGTGAGGATCCCCATGTCGCGCGCGGTCTGTGCGATTATCGGAGCCGCACCGGTCCCGGTGCCTCCACCCATGCGGGCTGTGATGAAGACCATATCCGCGCCCTGGACGACGCGCTGGATCTCATTCTTGTCCTCGAGCGCCGCCTTCTCACCGACCTCGGGCTTACCGCCGGCGCCAAGCCCTCCGGTGAGCTCCGACCCGAGCGGCAGGCGAACCTCGGCGTTCGACCGCTGAAGCGCCTGCAGATCGGTGTTCACCGCGCAGAACTCCACGTTCTGAAGCCCCGCGGCGATCATCCGATTCACCGCATTGCTACCGCCGCCACCGACACCGATCACCTTGATGACAGTCGGGCTGCCATACGCTTCACCCAGGACGCGTCCATCGTCCTCTATCTCTATCCTCATATCCCCTCCCAGTAGATACTCCGGCTTGACCGCTATTCGAAGAAGTTTCGAAACCACCTCATGATACCCGGTAGAATACCGCCGCCACTCTTGTCGACCGCCACGGTCGGCTCTGCATCTGCTCCCGCCGCGGCGTGAAGCGCGAGACCAATCACTGTCGAGTACTCCGGACTCTGGTACACCGAACCGATCCCGCCCAGATTCCCCGGCTGCCCGATTCGCACGCTCGTCTCAAAGACATCCTGCGCGAGCTCCACCGCACCGGGAAGCAGCGCGCCGCCACCGGTCAGTACGACCCCGGCGCCAAGGTGGCGCAGATAGCCCTTCGGCTCGATCTTCTCGCGGACCATCGTGTAAATCTCGGCCATCCGCGGCTCTATGATCCGACACAGCTCGTCGCGCGCGATCGAAGCCGGCGGCCGTCCGCCGACACCCGGGATGATCACCGGTTCGCCCGGCTCAACGAGCGGCATGTAGCAGCACCCCGCCTCGTGCTTGATCATCTCCGCGCTTTCGGTCGGGGTCTTCAGCATGATCGACAGGTCACCGGTCACCTGGGCGCCGCCAACCGGCAGAACGCTCGTGTAGAACGGGGCCCCTTCGCGGTACATGAGTATGTCGGTCGTGCCGCCACCAAGGTCGATCAGCAGCACCCCGAGCTCTTTCTCGTCATCGGTGAGCACCGCGCGCGCGGCGGCGAGCGATTGCAGCACGATGTCGTTGACCTTGAACCCGGCGCGATTGACGCACTTCACAAGGTTCTGAGCCGACGTCACCGAACCGGTGATGATATGGACCTCTGCTTCAAGGCGAACACCGATCATGTCAAGCGGGTTCTTGATCCCGCCCTGTTCGTCGACGACAAACTCCTGAGGGATCACGTGTATCACTTCGCGGTCCATCGGAATCACGACGGCCTTCGCCGCATCGATTACCCGATCGATGTCGTCTTCGGTGATCTCGCGGCCCTTGCCGGTAACCGCAACGACGCCGCGCGAGTTCAGCCCTTCGATGTGACCTCCGGCGATCCCGGTGATAACCCCCGAAATCTCACGTCCGGCCATCTGCTCGGCCGCTTCGACCGCAGCGGCAACGCTTCTGAGCGTCGCCTCGATGTTTATCACGACCCCACGTCGCAGCCCGTGCGACGGCGCGGTTCCAAGGCCGACGACTTCGAGCTCACCGTCGTCGTCGCGATCAGCGATCGCCACGACGACAGTCGACGTTCCGATGTCAAGCGCGGCAATCACGCGGTCATCGGCCATCGCGCGCCTCCCGATACCTCACAATTCCGTCGCCCGTGCGCACATCGAGTTCGACTACCGTATGCAGAACTCCTTCGCTGCGGAGCATGTCGAGCATCATGAGCACGTACTGTACCATGTCTGAGCTGATTCTGGCACCCATTCTGACGGGCACCGCGAAGTGCATCGGGTAGAGTACGATGTCGTACGCGTAGTCGTTCTTGCGCACGATCCTGTACTCGCTGAACAACTCGTAGAGCTCGGGGCTGCTCATCTTGAACGCCCGCAACTCGCGAAGGAACGAAACCACCAGGTCGGGCAGCTGCAATCCGATCGACGCTTCGGGGAAACGCAGACCGGAGACGATAGGCAGCGTGTGCGCGGAGTCGGCAGTCCCGACCTGGAACACGACCCCGTCTTCGTCAAAGATCAGTGTCGTGGATCCGGAGTCGGTCTGGACGAGCCCTCCGGCAAGCGCGACCCGACGCGTGACCGCGATGTCGAGCGACCCCGGGAA
>SKVA01000280.1 GCA_007129695.1 Spirochaetaceae bacterium
ATCGTCGACGCAAGCGACCGTCCGCTCCAGTCCGGGCTATCGTCGAGCGCGTCGAAACACTGTGCGCGGACCGACAGCATGAAGCGGTGATCCGCCGGGGGTGCCGCGACGGCCTGCGCCCACGCGACGAGCGAGGTCGCAGAGACATCGTGTGGTCGCGTACGCGGCGCATACGCACGCGTACGCGGCGCGTACGCGTAGGGAACGGTGTCGGGTTTCACGCCAAAGAGGAACTGATCGGTCGCAGGCATTCGTGTGCTGAGTACGACCTCGATAGTGCATACCGCGCTCATCGCGGCATCGACTGCCGCATCACGACTATCGGCGACCGCGATCACGTTGGCGACCTTCTCAACGTTGCTGCGCGGAAACCGGATCGAGTCGCCTGGAGCGCGTAGCAGAAAGAGTTCCTCCACACCCGCCACCGCACGCGCTGAGTCGACCCCGTCCACGCGTTCGATCACACCCGGGATCGATACCACCGCTCGCTCGGCACTCGTCCGGTTCCACCGGGGCCCGAGCGCCCCGGGAGGTTCTCCGAGCGCGATCCGGATCGCGGCTTCGCTGAGATTCACACCCGTTGCAAGCGGGTACGTCCAACCCGACATGTAGCCGCCCGACAGTCGCGCTGCGATTTCGCCGACGACCGGTCCGCGTGATGAGAGTTTCATATCTCCCTTGGCCGCGCCGGGTCCGATCCCGAGCGCACGCACGGCTCGTTCGAACTCGGCGATGATCTGCCGCTGCTCGCGTTCGGATAGCGCCGTCGGCAGCGTGTGACCGATCTCGATGAAGTACGGTGGAAACACGATATGCCGGTCGGCGAACCCCGTAATCTGAATCGTATCGCCGTAGACGAGCGCGTCGATGCTGAACTCGGGGCCGTCGATGAGCTCCTCTACGATGACCCTTCGCGACCGGCTGTACTCGATGGCCGCGCGTGCGTAGTCGATTACCTGCTCCCAGTCGTCGGCTCGCACGACGCCGCGCGCACCCATGCTGTCGACGGGCTTCACGACGACCGGCAGCGCAAGGCGTTGCGCCTCTGCTCCCAGGCTGTCGCGAGCGAGCGTTGCTTCGTCGATCAGCGCGAAATCGGGAACGGCCACACCGGCGGCTCTCAGGACCCCGCGCATCCGGAACTTGTCGGTTGCGTTGAGCGCCGCCTCCAGTGTCGTACCCGGAAGTCCGAGGCTGTCGGTCACGCGCGCAACGGTCGCGGAGAAGTCGGTTCCGGCGGTGAACACCGCATCGAGTCCGTGCTCCGCCGCGACCGATCGCGCTGCGGCGACCATCGCATCGGCCTCCTTGAGGTCGACGTGCAGGAAGGCGTCGGCCTCGTCGCGTCCGACAGCCGCCGGGTTCCCGTCGGCTACGATCACGCGCAGTCCGAGCCGCCGCGCGGCGCGGATCGGCGGCAGCTGCATGGTGCCCGCACCCAGGATCAGGATCGTGCGCCGACTACCCATTGCCTCGGTCCTTTGTCGCGTAGACCTCGAACGTGTCGCCAAGACCGCGGAGGCGCGAGTCGATCGCTGCCAGCGTGGCCGGTAGGCGTCGCGCCTGAACCGCGCGGTACCGTTGCGGGTGGTGCCCGGTAATCCTGAAACGGACCGATCGATAGCCGAATGACCCGAGCACTCGGCGCGCACTCGGTCTGTCCCAGATCGTGTAGTGATCACCCGGACTCTTGTCCAGGTACGCGCGGAGGTCCTGCCGCGCGGACACTCCGCGACCGTGCGGCGTGGAGAATGCGAGTGTGCCGCCGGGCCGCAGCAGACCGGTCAGCCGATGCAGGAGCTCGTCGAGTTGGGGAAAGTGCTCGATGACATACCAGAGCGTCACGACGTCGAACTGTCGGTGTGGCAGACGGCCGACAGCCTCGTCGTCGAGGATACTACCGCAGACCGCGTTCAGGCCGAGCGTATCGTTCACGTATCGCACCGGGTCCGATCCAACGTCGATTCCGCAGACATCGTAACCGGCGTCGTTCGCCGCCGAAAGAAATGGCCCGTACGCGCAGCCGACGTCGAGTAGTCGTGCGGGAGGTCGCACGCGCCGTGCGATACGCTCAGTGCGTGCATGGCCCATCGCCTTGATGTGCTCGAAGTCTTCCAGGTAGCTCTTCCCGTACTGAGCGCGGTAGTCCTCGTCGAAGTACGCCGAATCGTAGCGCGTGCGGTCGGCCCGAAAGCGTTCCATGTAGAGCAGACTGCTCGTGGCGCACCGAAAGTAGGATCGCTGCTCGTCGCGCCAGACCGCACGCCCGGGCTCACCGGCAACCGGAGACCCACGTCGTGCGGGAGGCTCCAGGCCGGTGATCAGACCGGCGAGCGAGCGCGGCGTTTCGACGGCGTGACTCATCGACGCCGCGAGCACGTCATCCGGGCGCGACATCGCGGCGCGCACCGATCGCGCGTTCAGTTTTCCTGGATCGATGCGCACGAACCGTTCCTGCGCCGCGAGTCGATCATGATACGGTGTCGGTGCGACGGTGACGATGCGACACCCCGAGTTCGCGGCTTCCCAGGCGGTCATGCCGAACGACGTGAACACCCACTCATTCGCGCGGAGCACGTCGCGCAGTGACGGCAGTCCCTTGAAACGCCGGAGGCCTGGAGGAAGCGACGCAACGGCTCGCATCGTCGGGACGATGACGGTGATCCGGTCGGGCGGCACGCCGGCACCGAGTAACGCATCCACGGTTGTCTCGGTCAGCCGTGCGGGGTCTTCGCCTCCGTAGGTGACCAGGACCGATCCGGGGGCTCGGTCACCGGGCGCCGTCAGCGCGGGTAGCCGAAGCAAGGCCCGGTCACTCACATTCGCCGGCGACGAGTCGAGCCTCGGCAGCGTGTCGATCACGTAGTCGCACATTTCGCGCCCGGGTCCGCCGACATCGATCCCGACGACCGCTCGTGCGTCGGCGTAGAGCGGCAGTTCGTCGGCTGCAACGGAGAACCGGTCAAGCACGACCAGATCCCACAGTGATGCGTCGATCTCATCGATTACACGGCCCCTGGCCGACTCGGTGAGGAGCGACAGCACGCGCGCATCGGCTTCGGCAAGGAACAGCGTAGCCTGTGGTATTTCGTCGAGCAGGTGGATCGCGCGGCGAACGTGGCCCGACCCTCGCCCACGCTCGGTTTCAGGTACCAGCAGAATTCTCATGCCGTTCACTTCCTGGCTGAGGTGTAGATCTGTCGTGCGAATGAAGATGCCGCACCAGTCTGAGCGCGGCGATCGGTTCGCCGTCGTAGATCGCCGCGAAGATCGCTCCAATCCGTTCGTAGTCATCGGCCGTGTCGATCGTCACGCGGGCATCGGGCGCGCAGTACGCCGGCGGAGCCTGCCGGCGTACGACCGTAAACCGGTCGGGGTGTCGGTACAGGAACGGCGTCGCGTGTTCGATGTCGTAGTCGTCGGGGGACGACGCGTAGGCACGCTCGAGCGCATCCGCGCGGACGACTTCGACGCCGGTGCCGAGCGGCGGCCCGTCGAACGCCGCGTAGTCGGCTCGTTCGCGCCGGCGCAGCGCGACCGCCATGCGCGCGAGCTCCCAGCTCACGAGCGGATTGTCGCCGGTCGCGCGAACCACCTCATCGACGCCGAACGCGCGGATCGCGGTGACGTATCGTTCCAGGACATTGGTTTCGCTGCCGACGAAGGTCTGGTACCCGCAGCGCTCGGCGACCGGTCGAATGTCGTCGGCGCTCGCGCTATCGGTCAGGACGCAGTGTACCGCCGCGGGAACGCGGCGCAGCGATCGCAGCGCGTGCTCGACAACCGGTCGGTCGGCGAGCTGTAGAAGCGCCTTGCGCGGCAGGCGCGAGCTCGCGAGCCTGACCTGAAGGAAGACTCCGGTCATTCGCCCGGTTCCCACAGTTCGGTTACTCGTCTGGCGTCCTGCGTGAACCGGTAGCCGTTCGTTCGGACCCATTTGCGAACGTCGCGGAACGCCCGGTGCGCCTCCGCGAGCGGGAGCCCCGACCGGAGCAGAAAAGCCGCCCACGCCGACAGCGGAAGACGTCCCTGATCGCGGATGAATTTCACCGCAAGGTTCTTGAGGTGGAACCGCGCGTACCCGGCGTCGGGGGTCACGTCGTCGGCGGGCAGCTCACGCGTGACGGTAATCCGAAGCGACGGCAGCGTGACGATCCGGTGCCCCCAGAGGAACGCGCGAAATCCAAGGTCGCAGCGTTGCCAGTACGGATTCCTGATCGCCGGGTCGTAG
>SKVA01000263.1 GCA_007129695.1 Spirochaetaceae bacterium
GGTTGCATCGGTCTTGGCGGCGATGGCCGGCTGCGCGACTGGGAGATCTACAACCGCCCGAACAAGGGCTCGCTGAACGGCTTTTCGCACTTCGCGATCAAAGCCGAAGACGACGGTGCCGTGATCGATACGCGGCTGCTCCACGGAGATCTGGCGGGACCCTACTCGGGCGAGCTCACCGGATCGAAGTTCAGCGGCTTCGGCTTCGGCCCTCGGCGCGAGAATCTCACGGGCATGCCGCACTTCCGCGGAACCGAGTTCGTCGGTGAGTTCCCGTTCGCGACCGTTCGGTTCATCGACGACACCTTTCCCGGATGCGTGGAGCTTGCCGGCTTCAACCCGTTCATCCCGCTCGCGGAGGACGACTCGTCGATGCCGGCGGCGTTCTTTGAGATCGCCGTGCACAACACGACCGACAAGCCGCTCACGTACACGGTCGCCGCGACGATGAGCGGCCCCGAGGGAGGCGGTCCGACGACCAACACCGTCACCGCAGCAGACGGGACGACGATACTGACCCTCGACGGACACGAGCAGGATCACGACTCAGCTGGATTCGGAGGGCTCGCGATTGGGACGCCCGGAGGTCAGGCCGACGGGGTGAGCTACCAGCAGTACTGGTACCGCGGCCGATGGTTCGACGGGCTTGGCGTCTACTGGAGGGATCTGGCGAGCCCCGGTCGCCTCAAGAACCGGACTTACGACGGATCGAATCTCACCGACACCGTCGACACGGCGACTCTGGCGCGCAGCGTCCGGGTTCTTCCGGGTGAGTCGACGACGGTGCGCTTCGTCCTTTCGTGGTACTACCCGAACTGCCGGAACTATTGGTCCGAACCCGCCTCCGACTGCGACTGCGGGTCCGACGGGTCGTGTTGCTCGCCGTCGCCGACGTGGAAGAACTTCTACGCGACCCGGTACCGCGATGCGCGCGACGTGGCCGCGCATGCGATGTACCGATGGGACACGCTGCAGCAGAGGACACGCGCGTTCGCCGATGCGCTGTTCGGCTCCACGCTACCGGCAGAGGTCCTTGACGCGGTGTCCGCGAACATATCGATCCTCAAGTCGCCCACCTGCCTGCGCCTGACCGACGGGTCGTTCTACGGGTTCGAGGGGTGCCACTGCACTGAAGGCTGCTGCGAAGGATCGTGCACGCACGTGTGGAACTACGCGTACGCGCTTCCGTACCTCTTTCCGCGTCTGGAGCGATCGATGCGCGATCTGGACTACCGGTACAACATGCGCGATGACGGGCAGATGAGTTTTCGGCTCCAGCTCCCGATCGGCGCTCCGCGGTGGGGCTTCCGCGCGTGCGTGGACGGTCAGATGGGTGGCGTCATCAAGGTCTATCGCGAGTGGAAGATCAACGGCGACACCGAGTGGCTCAGGCGGTTGTGGCCGTCGGTCAAGCGATCGGTCGACTTCGCGTGGGCACCGACCAACGAGGATCGCTGGGACCCCGACAAGAGCGGCGTGATCTCCGGGCGACAGCATCACACGCTCGACATGGAGCTCTTTGGGCCCAACTCCTGGCTGACCGGCTTCTACCTTGCGGCGCTCAAGGCGGCGGCACAGATGGCCGACGTCGTCGGCGACTCCGCGAGCGCGGATGAATACCGGGAGATCTTCGCGCGCGGGAAGGAGCGAACCGACACCGAGCTGTGGAACGGCGAGTACTACCAGCAGCTGATCGACCTGAGCGACCGGTCGATCCTGGAGTCGTTCCTGCACGAAGGTGACCAGGTGCTGAAGGGCGGCAGCGTCGTCGACGCGTACTGGGACGACGAACACGACGAAATCAAGTACCAGATCGGTGACGGGTCGGTAATCGACCAGGTGATCGCGCAGTGGCACGCGAACCTGATCGGGCTCGGTGAGATCTTCGACCCGGAGCAGACACGCTCAGCGCTCCGTGCGATCTACAAGTACAACTACAAGCCGAGTCTTCGCGCAGTCGCCAACCCGTGCCGAACCTTCGGACTCAACGACGAATCGGGAACGATCATCTGCGAATGGCCCGCCGATCGTCATAAGCCGTTCGTGCCCCTGACGTATTCCGAGGAGACGATGCACGGGTACGAGTATCAAGTCGCGTGCCACATGATCCAGGAGGGGATGGTGGCCGAGGGTCTGGAGCTCGTACGCGCGGTGCGCGATCGCTACGACGGAGACAAGCGCAACCCGTGGAACGAGATCGAGTGCGGCAGCAACTACGCGCGGTCGATGGCCAGCTACGCCTTGCTGATCGCGTTCTCCGGATTCAGCGTCGACGCGCCCGCACGGTCGATCGGGTTCGACCCGGTCTTCTCCGACTCGACCGACTTCTCTTCGTTCTGGTCGGTCGACGCCGCGTGGGGCACCGTCCGCATCGACACCGGGTCGGTCGTCTTATCGGTGGCCGAAGGCCGCCTGGAGCTTTCGACGCTGGTGCTGCCGTTTCTGACCGGCCAGCCCCAGAGCGTTTCCGTCGCAGGTGACCGCCCCCGTGACCTGACCGCGTCGTGGGACCGCACGCGACTCGCATTCGCCGACCCCGTCGTCCTCTCCGCCGGCGAGTCGTTGCGCGTCACGCGGTAGCGTGTGCACGCCGCCGCGCTCACGGCGAAGCGGCTATCGCAGCTTCCGAGTCAGGTCGGTCGCCCACGCGGTGATCGGTTCGGGGTCCCAGTTGTCGAACATGACCTTGCCGAACATCTCCATGCGGCCGCCGAACGCGGCCTGCGCGACCGGGCGCGCGCCGGTCTTTGCGGCGACGGGGTCGATGTACCTCGCCACCGCTTCCGCCTCTCGCTCTGCGAGCGTGCCCTTCGGCTCGGCGTCCGGGCTGCCCGGCTCCTTGCCCGACAGCATGCCGGCCGCGCTCACGAAGACCGCAACCGGCTTGCCGGTCGCCCCGGCCTTGCGCAGCAGGCGCTTCGCGCTCGGCTTCCACCTGCCGACCGCGATCGAAGAGCCGATCACGATCGAGTCCGCTCCTTCGAGCTGGGCCCGGCCGACGCGCTTTGCATCCTTCACGATGCACAAGCGTCCGTCGACGTTGGTGAGCGTCTCTGCGATCAGTTCGGCGGTCCGGCGGCTCGCGCCCTTCCTGGTTCCGTACGCTATCAGTGTGTTCATGATTCTCCCCTGGCGCCGGTCTACCGGCGCGTCACTTAGAGTACCACGATCGGACCTACTGAAACGCGACCGAACTACGGAAGAACGGCTGGGTCCACGCGAAGGTCTCGCCGGTGCCCCAGCACTCGAAGCGGACGTAGAGCGCGTCTTCCGGTACGCGGACCTCGATCGAGGAGCCGTCGACCTCGGCGATGCGCCTTCCGACCTGCATCAGCGCGACGATCCTGGCGGCGTTCGGCGCGACGATTCGGATCGTGTCTCCATCCACCTGGATCGAATCAATCGTGACGCCGGTAGACGCGTAGAAGCGGCCGCGCGCCATCGCGTCGACGATCGCTTCAACCGACCGATTCCGGACGTAGACCGTGTTCCAGCCGAGACCGACGTCGCGCTCCGGCAGATGGCTGTCGTCGTTCGCGAATCCCCAGACTCGCCGGCCCGACGACAAAAGCATGTCCCACTTGTTCGTCGCGTACGGGCTGCCGTCGAGCCGACCGATCGTGCCGTTGTAGATCTCGAGGCCCGTGTACCCCGTCCACTCGCGCATGCGCTCGATCGGGCAGTGGTCGAAGTCCGCAAGCCAGTTCGGGTGGTTCACGATCGCGAATCCGGAATCGGCCGAGATCGCGTCGAACACGTTCTGCCGTTCCGGCTCCGGCGGGATATGGCGCGACCCGTTCACGTGGAGAAGGTGCGGCCCGTTGGCCGTGATCTCGTTGCCGGGGATCAGCGTCATCGTGGCAGTCGCGACGCTCGCATGCTCGCGCGGGCCGGTGAAGATGTCGTGATCCGAGATCATCAGGAAACCGTATCCGCGGGCCTCATAGTCCGACACTACGTCCTGTATAGGACGCGAACCGTCGCTCGCGGTCGTATGCGTGTGCAGATTGCCACGGATCCACTCCCCACCAGTCAGATCCGTGTACGGGTTCAGAATCTCCTGCATTGTGCTCCTCCGGGTCAGTGGCGCATGTGACCGCGGGCGGTCACGCCGTACCACTCGGCCAGCCAGATCTCCATCTGCTCGATCTCCGCATTCTGGTCTTCGATGACCTGCCGCGCGAACGCGATCACTTCCGGCCGCTCGGAAAGCCA
>SKVA01000029.1 GCA_007129695.1 Spirochaetaceae bacterium
CCTGATGGTCGACTACTACGTCGAGCCCGATCGCATCAGGCAGCTCCACGACGCGATGGCGACTCAGTACGCGCGCTACATCGACTTCGCGGCGAACCGGCTCGGTCCCGATGGATTCTGGACGAGCGACGATCTGGGCCACCAGACCGGCCCGATGATCAGCCCGGAGATCTTCCACGACCTGATCTACCCGTACTACTGCCGCGTCGGCGAAGCGGTACGCTCCGGCGGAATGCACTTCTGGCTCCATAGCTGTGGCGACAACACGCTGCTGCTCCCCGACCTGATCGACTCGGGCGTCGATGTCTTCCACCCGGTCCAGAAGCACACGATGGACGAAGCCGCGGTTGCGCGCGAGTTCGGCGGCAAGCTTGCGTTTCTGGCCGGGATAGACGTGCAGCACGTCCTCCAGGAAGCCGACGCCGACGGCGTGCGCGCCGAGGTTCGCGCACTCATCGACGCGTTCGACCGCCCGGACGCGCGGATGTGCATCGCCGCCGGCAACGGAATCGTCTCCGGGACCCCGTTCGACAACATCGACGCGTTCCTTGACGAAGCCGTTCGCTACGGCGCAGCTCACCGCGCCCGATTCTGAGACTGACCCGCTCTCAACCGACCCATGTCGCCACGGTCAGGCCGTTCGTGCGAGCCCAGCGGTTGACGATCGTCATCTCGTTCGCCTCCGGCAGACGATTGCGGAGGCCGCGGATCTGGACGATCTCCTTGCGCTTCATGTCGACCTCGACGGTGAGGAGTCGGGTCGCGCCGGTTGCCGATTCGCGACGCACCGACCAGATCGACGACGCGTGCCTCTGGCACGACGAAGCGTACGTCGCCACGCAGTGGCCCAGGGTCCGGCCCTCCTCCTCGAGTTCCTTCGAGCTCAGAAGCTCGACGATCCGCCAGACGCGCATGTTCGCAGACTCGCGCTTGCCCTCGACCAGCTCGTACTCGGGTATGCCCGATCTGATCCATTGGAGCAGGCCGCCTTTCGAGGTTCGCCCCAGGCGCGTGTGCCACTCCTCCACCTGCCGGAGCAGCGTTCCCGGCGTTCGGCCCGCCATCGAGAAGCCGGGCTGCGGCGGCCCGGTTTGCTCCACGACGCCCCTCGCTACAAAGACGGCCTGGTTCTCGTACTTCTGATTCCAGATGTAGTCGACGATCGGCTGGTAATGAGCGGTATCGAGCATCGGATTGCGAGTGAAGAAGCGGATGAGCTCCAGGTCGAACTGGTCGGCGCGAAAGTCCGTCGCCATGCGGGTACTCAGGAGAGCGTCGGCGACCCTCCGGTCGCCTCCGAGCGCGCAGACCTGTCCGTACCGAATCGCGGCGAGCGGGCTGAAGTGGTCGGGCGCCAGCGTGAACCAGTGCGCCATGCGCTTCGTCAGCGGGGCGGGGAGCCCATCTGCGGCCCGGATGCTCTTGCCCTGACCCAGGTGGATGTACCAGCGTTGCCGGGTCCGGTTCTTCGCGTACCAGACGGCGACCATGAAGGCGGGAGGCTCGTAGTCGCACAGGAGGTGCGCGGCCAGACTCGACAACTGCCTATCGATGTTGTGGCTGCGCGGCTTCCAGTCGGAGGGATCCCGACGCCACTCGCTCTGGTACCGGTGGAGATTGAGCACCGCGATCGTCGTCTCTTTGGCGGCGAGGAGCTTGCTCGCCGAGTCCAGGCGCATCAGGTAGTCGCGCAGCCCGGGGGTGGCCTTCTGCTTCCGGCACGCCTGCGCGATGATCCGCAGCGGCTCGTCGACCAGAGCCTCCTCACCAATTTCGCCCGCGAAGATCCGCGCGATCGCGTGCGACGGGTTGTGCGATTGCCTCGCGTGCCGCATCGCGCGCTCGGACTTCTGCCGCTGAAAGAGCTCGCGCTCCTGACGCCGTTGCAGATCCGATTTGCGGACACTCGACTGGAGGTGATTCGCGGCGCACCACGCGCGATACTCATCGACCGACACGAATCCAAGCTCGCCAAAGATGTGCCGCTCGGTGGCCGGATCGAACTCTGGACGCGTCTGGCGCTTCGCCATCATCCGAGCATAGCGCCCACCCGGCGTGCTCGCATAGACCCCGCGGGCGCCGGCCGCGGGGCCGGCACCACTCTCGGTGTAGCCCCCCCCGGCCCCCCGCTTGCGCTCCCGCGCCGCTCGGTATAGAATGGCCTCTGCACGTTAGCGCAACACCATTTCACTTTGTGGTACGGATGCGCTCGCATCAGGAGGACCGCATGGCCGACACCGTAGAGGGAGTATCATTCCAGCCCCACCCCGACGCAGAGAGGGTACTCACGCCCGAGGCGCAGGGCTTTCTCGCGAAGCTTCACCGCACCTTCAACGCCCGACGGGGCGAGCTGCTCGCGGCGCGCGAGGAACGGCAGAAGAAGATCGACGCGGGAGGCACGCTCTCGTTTCCGCCGGAGACCGCGTCGGTGAGGAGCGGCGACTGGAAGGTCGCGCCCATCCCCGCGGACTTGCAGGACCGGAGGGTCGAGATCACCGGGCCGTGCGACCGGAAGATGATGATCAACGCGCTCAATTCGGGGGCGAAGGTCTTCATGGCCGACTGCGAGGACGCGCAGTCGCCGAGCTGGGCGAACCAGGTGAACGGACAGGTGAACCTGATGGACGCGGTCCGCAGGACCATCAGCCTCGTCGATGCAGCGCGCGGCAAGACCTACGAGCTCAGCCCTACCACCGCGACGCTCCTGGTCCGGCCGCGCGGGTGGCACCTCCCGGAGCGCCACTTCACCGTCGACGGGCAGCCGATGTCGGGGAGCCTCTTCGACTTCGGGCTCTACTTCTTCCACAACGCGGCCGAGCTCATTTCGCGCGGCAGCGGGCCCTACTTCTACCTGGCGAAACTCGAGAGCTACCTCGAGGCGCGCCTGTGGAACGACGTCTTCGTCTTCGCGCAGAACGAGCTCCGGGTGCCTCACGGTTCGGTCAAGGCGACGGTGCTCATCGAGACGATCCACGGGTCACACCAGATGGAGGAGATCCTCTACGAGCTTCGTGACCACATGGCCGGGCTCAACGCCGGGCGGTGGGATTACATCTTCAGCTGCATCAAGACGTTCAGGCACCACGACCAGGTGGTCTTCCCCGACCGCTCGCAGGTCACGATGACCGTGCCGTTCATGTACAAGTACACCGAGCTCCTCGTGCAGAGCTGCCACAAGCGCGGCGCGCACGCGATCGGCGGGATGGCCGCGTTCATCCCCAACCGACGCGATCCCGCTGTGACCCAGAACGCGCTCGCCAAGGTGCGCGAGGACAAGAAGCGCGAGGCCGGCCAGGGCTTCGACGGTACCTGGGTCGCGCACCCCGATCTGGTACCGGTCGCGCAGGAGGAGTTCGACAAAGCCCTCGGCATACAACCGCACCAGAAGGACAAGCTCCGGAAGGACGTCTCCGTGACCGCGCCCGAGCTGACCGACTTCACCGTGTCGGGCGGCACGATCACCGAGGCGGGGGTGAGGCTCAACATCAACGTCGGCATCCAGTACGTGAACGCGTGGCTGCAGGGTAACGGCGCCGCGGCGATCAACAACCTCATGGAGGACGCGGCAACCTCGGAGATCAGCCGCGCGCAGATCTGGCAGTGGATCCACCACCGCGCGAAGCTCGACGACGGGCGCACTGTCACGCTCGAACTCTACCGGACGCTGCGCGACGAGGAGCTCGCGAAGCTCGGCTCGGGCGGTGCGGACACCGGTCGCGTGAAGGAAGCAGCCGGGCTCATGGACAGCCTCGTGGAGAGCGACGACTTCGCCGTCTTTCTGACATTGCCCGCGTACGAGCTCCTGGATTAGGGCGACACGTGAAGATCATCCGATTCCTGGATGCCGATGGCGCGACGCGCCTGGGCGCGACCGACCCCACCTCCGACGTCTCCACCTCCGCACCGCCCGCAACCGCCCGCCTGATCGAAGGTAGCCTCACCGGCTCGTACCGCGTCACCGACGCGACCGCGCGCGTCGCGAAGCTCCTCTACCCGATCGAGCCCGCGATGATCCTGGGTATTGGCGCGAACTACCGCGCGGTCTTCACGAGCTCCGGCCGTCCGCTCCCCGACTACCCGATCGTCTTCTTCAAGCTCGCCAACGCGCTCGCGAATCCCGACGACCCGATCGTTCTGCCGCGGAAGGCGATTCGCGCCGACGAGGTGAAGTACGAGGGCGAGCTCTGCGTCGTGATCGGCCG
>SKVA01000447.1 GCA_007129695.1 Spirochaetaceae bacterium
CTGATCGTGATGGCGTTCATGGCGCCGGCCGGGATGACCGACGATGTGGTCGATCGGATCGCGCGCGCAGCCGAGCGATCGCCGACGCCGCTTCTGGTGCTCTGTCGGGCCGGCGTCTCCACCGACGACTACTGCCGCGCATTCACGCGCGCCGGGGTCGCGGCGTACGACTCGTTGCCAAGGACGATCCGCGCCGCCCGCGTCCTGGTCGAGCGCGCCGCATTCGTCGCGCGCGATCGCGTTGGTGCCGCCGGTCGGGTGGAGTTCGCGGCGACCGGCATTGGTGCTCCAACCGACCCGTCGCCGGCGTCTCGCTGGGTTGCCGAACTCGACGCGGTGGGGGGTCAGCCGACCGAGGCAGACGCGAAGCGATTACTCCGCCGCTACGGCCTTGCGACACCGCGGGGTGTCATCATCACGCCCGACGCCACCCGATCAGCGCACGTGGAGCCGACGCTGCAGCACGGGGTCAGCGCGCCGTACGCGGTCAAGGTCGTCTCACCGCGCCTGCTCCACAAGACCGAGGCCGGCGCGGTCCGGCTGAACGTCGACACGAAGGATCTGGACGACGTCGTCGCGTCGCTGTGGAGGGTGTTCCCCGACGACGCGATACTGGTGGAGTCGATGGAGCACCCGTCCGCGGTCGAACTGATCGCCGGCGCGTACGTCGACCCGAACCTTGGACCCGCGGTGATGGTCGGCGCGGGCGGCGTCATCGCCGAGCTCACCGACGACGTCGCGTTCCGGCTCGTACCGTGCGACCGAGCGGATATCGACGCGATGCTCGACGAGCTACGCATCGCACCGCTGCTTCGCGGGTTCCGGGGTATTGACGTCGACCGCGGCGCGCTGTGCGACTGGCTGTCGACGCTCGCGCGTATCATAGCTGATCTGGGCGACCGACTCGCGGAGTTCGACGTGAATCCGCTGTGCTACGCAGACGGTCGCTGGGTCGCGCTGGACGCGAAGATCGTCCTGACCGCGCGCGGGTAGAGCCCGCGCGCGGGCGACCGGCCGACAGGCCGGCGGCCGGGCTACCCGAACAGCGGAACGATGGCCAGGAGCACGCCGGCGGCGACGGCCGAGCCGATGACGCCGGCTACGTTCGGTCCCATCGCGTGCATCAGCAGATGGTTGTCGGGGTTGGCGTCCTGACCGAGCTTGTTCGCGACGCGGGCGGCCATCGGGACGGCCGATACGCCGGCCGCACCGATCAGCGGGTTGATCGGATGCTTGCTGAACTTGTTCATGATCTTCGCGAGCAGCACTCCCGACGCGGTTCCGATCGCGAACGCGACGAGTCCGAGTACGACGATCCCGAGCGTCTCGAACGTCAGGAACTTGTCGGCCGACAGCTGCGACCCGACCGCGAGCCCGAGCAGGATCGTCACGATGTTCAGTAGCTCGTTCTGAGCCGCCTTCGACAGGCGATCGGTCACCGTCGATTCCTTGATGAGGTTACCGAACATCAGCGCGCCGATCAGCGGCGTCGCCGACGGCAGCAGCACGATGCACACGACGAGCACCACGATCGGGAACAGGATCCGCTCGACCTTCGTGACGTGGCGCAACTGCTCCATCTTGATCTCTCGCTCGGCCTTCGTCGTGAGCAGCTTCGCGATCGGCGGCTGGATCACCGGGACGAGCGCCATATACGAGTACGCGGCGACCGCCACCGATCCGAGCAGCCGCGGCGACAGCCGTGACGCAAGGAAGATCGCCGTCGGGCCGTCGGCGCCACCAATGATCCCGATCGCGGCCGCTTCGGCGATCGTGAAGTCGATCCCGTCGATGAGCCCCAGGCCGAGCGCGCCGAGGAGCGTCGCGAAGATCCCGAACTGCGCGGCCGCACCGAGCAGCGCGGTCCGCGGATTCGCGAGTAAGGGCCCGAAATCGGTGAGCGCTCCGACGCCGATGAAGATGAACAGCGGGAACAGACCGTTTGCGATCCCGAACCCGTAGATGATGCCGATGAACCCCTCGGCCTCCGCGATCCCGATGAACGGGATGTTCGCAAGGATTCCACCGAACCCGATCGGCAGCAGCAGCAGCGGCTCGAACTTCTTCGCGATCGCAAGGTAGATCAGCACGAGGCCGATCGCGATCATCGTGAGTTGTCCGGGGCCGAGGCCGGCTACGCCGGTTGACCGCCAGAGCTCCGTGAGCGTGTGTCCTACGCTCATGACGCTACGATGGTCGCGAGCACGTCGCCGCCCTTGAACTGATCGCCCGACGCGAACTTGATCGCTTCGACCGTTCCCGACACCGGAGCCGACAGGACGGTCTCCATCTTCATGCTCTCTATGACGATCACCGCCGAACCCTTCGGCACCGACGCTCCCGGCTTTGCCTCTATCCTGAGGACGAGCCCCGGGAACGGCGCCTTGATCTCGTGGACCACGCCACCGGCGGGTGCCGACGCGCCGGCGACCGGAGCGCCGCCCGCCGCCGACGCACCGCCTGCCGCCGCGGCAACCGCGATCTGGTAGCGGACTCCGTCGACGACCGCGTGCCCATCGGCGACCTCGACCGTGTGCGTCGTGCCGTTGATCGTGACCGAGTACGCACCGCCCGGAGCGGGAGCGTCGGCCGGCTCGGCCTCCTTCGGCGCCTTCTTGCGGACGTTCACACGCGCGTCGCCCTTCAGGAACTGGACGCCCTTCTCGCGGCACGTCGCGGCGATGAAGATGCTTTCGTCGCTGACCGGAAGCCCTTCATCGGTGAGCATCTTCGTCGCGGCATCGATGCCCTTCGCGGGGTCTTCGTCGTTGATGTCGATCGGCGCGCGGGTGGTCGGCTCGAGCTTCATCAGCTCGGACGCGCGCGCGACTATTTCCGGATCGGGTTCGATCGGAGTCTTGCCGAAGTAGCCGAGTACCATCTTGCCGTAGCCTTCGGCCATCCGCTCCCACGGCCCGAACATCACGTTGTTGAACGCCTGCTGGAAGTAGAACTGGCTGACCGGCGTCACCGACGTGCCGAACCCGCCGCGTGCGACGACCTCGCCCATCGCACGGATGACCTCTCCGTAGCGGTCGAGGATCCCGTTGTCGCGCATCATCTGCGTGTTCGCGGTGAGCGCTCCGCCGGGCATCGGAGAGAACGGGATGATCGGCTCGACCGCGAGCGCCTCGGGCGGCACTTCGTACTCCGACATGCACTCGATGAAGATCTGCTCGACCTCGCGGATCCGGTCGATGTCGATCCCCAGATCGTACTCGGTCCCGCGGAGCGCCTGCCACAGCGTGATCAGATCGAGCTGGCACGTGCCGCCCGATACCGGAGCGAGCGACGTATCGACCTGATTCGCGCCGGCTTCGATCGCCGACAGGTATTGCGCAAGGCTGATACCGGCGGTTTCATGCGAGTGGAAGACGATGTGCACGTCGTCTCCGAGGAGCGCCCGCGCGGCCTTGATCGAATCGTAGACGATCTTCGGCGTCGTCGTACCCGACGCGTCCTTGAAACAGACCGCGCCGAACGGAATGTCGGCGTCGAGGATCTTTCGTAGCACGCCGACGTAGAAGTCGGCGTCGTGCGCCCCGGTCAAGCCCGGGGGGAGCCCCATCATCGTGACGCACACCTCGTGGTTCGCACCGGCGTCGACGATACACTTTCCCGAGTAGATCAGGTTGTTCACGTCGTTCAGCGCGTCGAAGTTGCGGATCGTCGACACGCCGTGCTTCTTGAACATCTTCGCGTGCAGATCGATGATATCGCGCGACTGCGAGTCGAGCCCAACGACGTTGATCCCGCGCGACAGCGTCTGCAGATCCGCGTCGGGTCCCGCCTTCTCCCTGAGCGTGTCCATCATGTCGAACGCGTCTTCGTTGCAGTAGAAGTAGAGCGACTGGAACCGCGCTCCGCCACCCACCTCGATCTTGCGCAGCCCGGCCGCTACCGCCGCCTCGTACGCGGGCAGAAAGTCGGCGGTCAGCACGCGTGCCCCGAAGCACGACTGGAAACCGTCACGGAACGCCGTGATCATGCTGTCAATGTGTTTCATCCCTTACCTCGTCCGATGGATTGCTCGAATTGGCGAACCGCCGCGACTGCGATCGCGACGATCGTATCGTCGCGATGCGCGCGCTCGGGGAACCACCGTTCCACGACCACCCGGAGCACGACCATCGCCACGACGAGCAGCACCAGGAACAGGAACACCGTCAGCATTCCGACCACTGTCAGCACAACACCGTC
>SKVA01000513.1 GCA_007129695.1 Spirochaetaceae bacterium
CGACGCATCCGTCAGTCTCTCAGGCGGATCGCGTGCGGAGATCACCTCCGCAGGCCGGATCGATGGCAGCGCGTCGGGTGGATCGACGCTCGTTCATAGCCGGACCGCTCGCGCGGTGACGGTGTCCACCACCGGCGGCTCGACCATCCGCGGCCGGTAGGACGGCGGAACTCGACGGCGAATCCCGGTTACTTGGCTTTCAGCGCCTTCACAAGCTCTGCCCGGCCAGCTCGGCATCCAGGCAGTCGCGGAGCCAGACGTAGAAATCGTTTTTCACGGGATTCGTCAGATGAACTTCTCGACGGAGACATCGAACAGTTCTGCAAGCCGCTTTGCCACTGCTTTGCTGACAGGTCGGTGTTCATTCTCCATGTTCGAGACATTCTGGCGAGAGAAAGAGCCGAGCATGGCTCCGAGTTCGGCTTGGGTCATTCCGTGGAGTTCGCGGTAGACCCGCATGTTCCCGCCCGGACTCATCGTCGCCTTGATGGACCTATACCAGTCACTCTCAGTGATCTCGACCAGTTCATCGTCGTCATCGTCAATGACTTCGATCTCGCCGAATCGACGGCGCAGATAATCGACCAGATCGTCGGTTACCTCACCGTCGACCCTAATATGGGGCGTTTTCACGACTACCTGCATAGTACACCTCGATCTCAAGCGCTTGGTCCCGGACTCGCCAGCATGCGACCCATGAGTAGCTCAATCCCGATCGAGCAGCGCCTCTTTGCGCTCGACCAGCTGGAGCGCGAGCCCGAAGGGGTCGCGGAGCATCGTGAGCGTGTCGCCCGCGGCGTCCGCCGGCGGCGTCTCTACGGTCGCTCCCGCGGCGATGAGCTTCTCAATCGACGCGTGGATGTCGTCAACCACAAACGCGATGTGCATCGCGGCCGACGTCGTGGCGGCAAGGTCGATCATCGGCTTGTCGGGGTTCGAGTAGAGCTCGAAGACGACCACCTTCGTGTGATCGGCCAGGAAGAGCTTGCGGCCCGGGTCGTGGCGGACCTTGAGCATCGCCATGTGCGTGCAGTACCAGTCGGCCATCGCCTCCATGTCGGGGACGTTGAATGCGATGTGTTCAAAACGCGATTTCACCATGCGGGCAGTATGCCACGAATCGGCCCGGGGAGGAAGTCCCGCGGGTGCTACGGCTACAACCGGTCCAAAATCGACGGCGACTCCGCGGAATTCGGTCGAAATTCCACGGAGTCGCCGCGGAATTTCGGGCATCCGCGGTCGGGATGCTCAGACTCAACGCGGGAGCGAAGCGTCGTCTTCTACCGGCCGCTTCGGGGTGGCTCGATCTCGTAAACGCTTCAGAAACGGGTCAGCGATCTCCTGCGAGGCGAGCCACTCCAACTCTTCCTCCAGAACCATGCCTTCTATCTTGGTGGACATCCTGTCGCGAGCTGACCGCATCATTGCGACCGAGTCAAACTTCTTTTCCGTCTCAGTCATCTGGTAGAACCTCCCGAGGCGTGCGCACACGCACCGCCACCCATCTCGACGCCTACACCCACCCCGCCTCCTTCACCGCCCGGCCGACCGCGCGGAGCGACGGGAGGCGCATCTCGCCGTACTCGCGGTCAGCGTCGACTTGTAGACGCCCTCGGGGTCGCTCACGAACGCGCCGCCGTCGCCCTTGCTGAAGCCCACCTTCGGGATGTCGATGCCGATGCCCGCGTAGAGCTTCGCACCACCGCCGATCGCGGCCTTGAAGTAGTTCACCTGCCGGCGGACGTAGTCGTGGGTGAGGCCGTGCTCGGCCAGTTCGTCCAGGCCCGGTTCGACGCTCGCGTCGTAGCCCATGATGTCGTAGAAGAAGGAGAGGAGCGTCTGCTCGGTCGTGTCGGCAAAGAGGTGCTTGTTCGCCCTTTCGACCAGGTAGTCGCGGATGCGGGGGCCGGCGATGTCGTGGTAGAGGATCGGCTTCACGAAGTCGACCCCCTTCGCCAGTTCGCCCAGATCGAGGCTCGCGCGGTAGATCGGATCGTAGCTCGACTGCTGGTGGTCGATGTGTACGCCAAAGTCGATCGCAGGCCGCACCGACTTGGCGGTACCCGCGAGCATCCGCATCATCGACTGCTGCGAGCGGTACTCCTTGCGCTCCCACGCGAGGATCTCGGGGAACTCGATGAGCGTTCGAAGAACCGTCACGAACGTCCCGTCGACCGGCCGCTCGCCGCCCGACACGCGACGCATGAGCTCGTAGAGCCTGCGGAAGCCCTCCTGCGCACGGTCGGCATCGATCCCCATCTCGCGCGCTACGCGCTTGCCGTGCTCGTCAAAGCCAAAGGGGAGCTCACCGCGGAGCAGCACGCACGACAACGGGCCGACTCGCTCGCCGCCCCACTGGAACCCGTCGAGCGGGTAGCTTCGGACCACGTCCTCTACGGTCGCGCGCCAGAACGCCTGGTAGTCGGGGTGGTCGATCGCCGGCCGGCTGTGCATCCGGTCGTAGCAGTCGCGCGTCTGGATCCGGGGCCAGCCCTCCACGACCGACGCCATCCCCGGGCCGAACGGCTCCAGGATCCGCCCGTACACCTTCACGCCGCGCTGCCGGCACGGTTCGACGATCGTGTCGAAGATGTCCTCGTCGCCGTACTCGCGGCTGACGTCCTCGTTGTGCCGGAGGGTCGTGTCCGCGAAGGCGGCTTCGTTGTGCGTGACCCACGTGTACGCCAGCGTGCGCCCCTCGTCGCCGCGCAGTTCCACCCCGTGGTCGGGAGCCATCGCCTCCTTCTTCCTGCCGCTCGCGCCGTAGTACGTGTGCGTGTAGACGACGACCGCATTCACGCTCGCCGTCGACGTGAGGTTGTCCAGGACGCGATCGACGCCCTCGTCATAGAAGCTCTGCGGTCCAATCTGGACGCCGATGAATCGTTCGGGCATGATGCCCCTCCTCTCCTGGTTGCTGCCCCATCGCTCGTGCGATGACGCGGTTCGAGTGTAGGACGGGTTGCACATATTGTAAAGGCGTTCTACAAACGGCGGGTAGAGGATCGGGCGCATCCCATGGTCGCCGCGCTCCGCGCCCCGACCATGGGACCGGGTGCTCCGCTTGTACTCCTCGGGCGGCGGACTCCTGTCCGCCACCCTCCGGGGTACCGCTTCGCCCCCTTGCGCGGGGAGGCGCCGGTGGGGAGGGCATAGCCCCGGTGAACGAACGGGTACTGAACGCGGACGGGACCATGCGCTTCGGTGTCCAGCTTCCCGGATCGAGATGGGCTCTGTTGACCACCGTGAAGGGGCGATATAAGCTGAAGATGGATCTGGAAGTCGGCGAGTCTGGCTAGTAGGATCTCGCGGGGACGTGAGAGCGTCCCTTACTTCTGTCGCTCACTCATGCTCTACGCAAGGTGAACCCATGACGTCGAAACTGACGCTCAGCATCAACGACTCCATCGTGAGACGCGCGAAGCGCTACGCGAGCGACCGCGGCAAGAGCCTCTCACAGATCATCGAGCAGTATCTCTCCTACGTGACGCAGGCCGATCTTCAGCCCGCCGAGGTGACCGACGAGGTTGCCAAACTATCCGACACGCTCTCCCCGTCGCTCGTCGAAGGCGACTGGAAGCTCGACTATCTAACCGACAAGCATCGGCGCGAGTAACGTATCCCGGTATCCCGCTCCTCAGGCCGCATAGAGTGGCTCTCTGGATGCAAGAATCGCTCTACGACGGATCGGGTTAGTCAGGCTCTTTGCCTCGACCAGATCGACGGATCTTCCGAATGCCCGGGTCAGCTCGACCTCCAGGTCCATCAGGTCGAACAGCGATATGTCGGCGGCGGGGTCGAACGTAACGAGTACGTCGACGTCGCTGTCGGCCCGGATGTCCTCTCGGATAGCCGACCCGAAGACCGACAGTTCGGCGACGCCGAAGCCCCGTGCAATATCCGCGACCAGCGACAGGTCCACGCGTATCCCGTTCTGCTCGAGTCTCTCGACGACGTCCATACTCGAAGTGTAGCCGCTATACGACGACACGGCAACGACGCTCGTAGCAGCAGAACGGACCCTTGCGAAACTCGATGACGCCCACCTTCCGGTAGCCTGAGCGTTCGTAGAGCGAGCACGCCCTGCGGTTCGCGACGAACGATTCCAGCCTGATCGATCGGTAGCCTCGGGCCGAGGCCTCGGACTCGGTGAACTCCATGAGCC
>SKVA01000016.1 GCA_007129695.1 Spirochaetaceae bacterium
CAGCACGACGTCCGCTCGCGTGGGCCGCGAGGCTGTGCGTTCGGACGCCGGGAGGCGCGTGACGGCGCCACCGCGCGCGGGGCGGATCGCCGCCGCCGGCAGCGCCGCGAGCGACATCGCGGCGGCCATCAGAAACGCCATCGATATTCCGCCCCGATCGTAGAAGAGCCCGGCGGCGAAGGTGCCGGCGACGAACCCTGCCTGAACGAAGCTCGTATAGATACCCATCAGCCGGCCGACTCGGCCCGGACCACTGACGCGTGCGGTCGTCATGACCCCGGTGTGGCGGATGAACGACCAGCACAGGCCCCAGACCATCCGCAGCGCGAGCAGTCCGATGAACGCGGTCGTGAACGCGTAGCCCACCGCGATGAGCGATCCCGCGAGCAACGCGATCGCGAAGGGTATCGATGATCCGTGCCGTCCGACGACGACCTCGGCGAGGCGGTTTGTGAGCAGGCGTACCCATCTGTTCGCAGAGAGGAGGATGCCCACCTGGAGCGCGCTCAGCCCGAGCTCGGTGTGCTGCGCAGGGAGGATGACGTACATCGCCATGTCGCCGAACAGCGACAGCGCGACCGCGGTACCCACCGACACGACCGCGATCAGCGTGTCGGGGCGTGCGGGGGTCTTCGAGTCGTCACCGTGGCTTCCAGATATCGTCATCGTCGACGAGTGTACCCTGCCACCGTCGGATTTGACATCCTGCGCCGAGCCGGTATCTTCGGGAGTACCACACCAATTCGGTAGAGAACGGGGAGTATCATGGAATTCAAGTTGAACAGCGGACACGCAGTACCGGCGGTCGGTCTTGGGACCTGGCAGTCGACCGGCGATGAGGCGTACACGGCCGTGAAGCACGCGTTGTCGGTCGGGTACCGGCACATCGATTCGGCGGTCGGATACGGGAATGAGAAGGAAGTCGGACGCGGGATCGCCGACTCGGGGGTGGCGCGCGATCGGGTCTTCGTTACGACGAAGATCACGAACTCGGTCATGACGAAGGAGCAGGCGGCGAAGCAGATCGACGAGTCGCTCGCAAACCTGGGAACCGAGTACATCGACCTGGTCCTGATCCACTGGCCGTGGACGTACGAGCGCAACGCGGCGGTTTACAGCGCGATGGAAGACGCCGTCGATGCGGGAAAGATCCGGTCGATCGGCGTGTCAAACTTCAACATCCATCACATAGACGCGCTGATCGCGAGCGCGCGCATCGCGCCGTCGGTCAACCAGATGGAGTGTCACATCTCGCTCCAGAACACCAGGATGCACGACTACCTCACTGGGAAGGGGATGGTGCTCCAGGCGTACGCGCCGATGAAGAGCCGGAAGATCTCCGACGTGCTCGAAAACGAAACGCTGAAGAAGATCGGGAACGCGCACGGCAAAACGCCGACCCAGGTCGCGCTGCGCTGGCTCATCCAGCGCGGAATCGTCGCGCTGCCCAAGTCGGTCAACCCGTCGCGCATCGACGAGAACTTCGCGCTCTTCGACTTCCAGCTCTCCGACGACGAGATGCACAGCATCCGCAAGCTCAACCGGGCAGAGCGCCTCTTCCCCGAACCCGACAACGTCGACTTCGGCTTCCTGGAGCTGTAATAGCCCCGCGGGCGAAAATGCCCGTGGCACGGTGGCGACGGGGGGTGACGACCCGGGCTCACCCGGGGCTGAACCCCCGGGGCTCTTTACCCCGGGGAACCAGACTCAGGAGAGGTGCTTGAACTGCGGCAGGTACGCCTTGTTCTTCTTGAACATCTCGTCGGTCATTTCCTTGATCTCGGCGAGGCTCAGGACCGCCGACGTGAGCGGGTCCATGCAGATCGCGTGGAACACCTTGCGCGGATCGCCGTCGAACGACGCCTGGATCGCGAGGTCTTCGCAGCGCGCGGTGATGTTGTTCAGGATTGCGAGCTGATCGGGGAGCGGTCCGACGTGGATCGGGTCCAGGCCGCGCTGCGACGCGAGCACCGGTACCTCGACGCAGCAGCCGGGCGGCAGGTTGTCGATCAGGTTGGTGTTAGGGACGTTTCCGTTGAACGTGAACATCTCGTGGTCACCGATGATCGCGTTGAAGATGTACGCCGCGTACTCGTGCCCGCGTGAGAGATCGACCTCCTTCTCCTTGAGCCAGTCGGTCATCTCCTTCTTCCAGTTCTTCGCGCGCGACAGGTACGCGTCGCGGATGAACGCGTAGACGCCCGGATTCCAGTTGGTGCCGTGCGTGCAGTACTTCTCGATCAGGTCGGGGCGCTTTCGGAACCACGCGTTGTATTCCGAGTTGTGCCCCGACGACTCGGTCACGTAGTAGTCCAAGTGCAGGAACATCTCGTTTCGGACGAGTTCGGCGTTGTAGATCTCAGGCCGATTCTCAACCGCGTCGCGGATGAGCGGGTAGGCGTCCTTGCCGTTCCACTCGTACTCGAGGTACCACGCCTGGTGGTTCACCCCCGCGCAGAGGTAGGTGACCTCGTTCATGGGCGCTCCGATCCACTTCGCGAGCATCTCCGCGGTTCCCTGAACGCTGTGGCACAGGCCCGTGATCATCACGTCCGACTTTGACTGCATCGCGCGGCAGAGCATCGGCATCGGGTTCGTGTAGTTGAGCACCACCGCATCGGGCGCGTAGCGCTCGACGTCGCGGATGATTTCGAGCATCGGTCCGACCGTCCGAAGCGCGCGGAAGATGCCCGACGGGCCGCGCGTGTCACCGACGTTGATGTCGACGCCGTACTTCTTCGGGATCTCGATATCGTGCCGCCAGACGTCGACACCGCCGGCGAGGATCGTGATCACGACTCCGTCGGCCTTCTTGAGCGCGACCTTCCGGTCGGTCGTCGCGGTGACCTTCGCCTTGTAGCCGCCCGCGTCGATGATCCGCTTGACGGCCTGCTCGATGAAACCGAGCCGCTCCTCGTCGATGTCCATCAGCGCGATGTGCGCGTCGCTGAACGCCGGAAAGGTCAGGATGTCCTTGACGAGCTTGCGGGTGAAGCCGAAGCTGCCTGCCCCGATGAATGCGATCTTCTTCATTGTGTCTCCTTGCGCGTCCATGCTACACCCGATCGCGCGCGCGTGGTATAACAAGAAGTCGGAGAGATATAGAAAAATGTCAGGTGTGCTGCACCCCGCGCGGCCGATCGCCAGGATTCCGTCTCCCGCATCCGACGCTCGGGAAGCCGGTCGCGACGGGTCGGTGCGCCTCTCCGTCTACCACGCCGGAAGCCAGCGCTGCACGCCGGGCCACGCGTGGGCGGGGGTGCGCGACCATTATCTGATACACATCGTGGAGGCCGGCAGCGGAGCCTACGCGTGCCGGGGTGTCGAGCGGCTCATCGGCGCCGCGCACGCGTTCGTCGTCCGACCGGGTGAACTCGTGCGCTACCAGGCCGACCGGATCGACCCGTGGACCTACCACTGGTTCGGCTTTGGCGGTGCGGCGGCCGACGAGGTCGCGAACGCGATCGGCCTCGACTCGTCGACCGACGTCGTACCGATCGAGTCCGCGCGCGAGATGGAGCGGCTGCTCGCGGTGCACAGAGAGCTGTGCCGCGACGTCCATCAGGGGCCGCGCCGCCTGTGGTCTGCGACCGGACGCCTCTACGAGGCGCTCCAGGTCCTTCACGACGCGCTCGTCCCGGCGCCGGGGGGGCTGCGTCCCGCCCGGTCGGCAACACTCTACGTTCAGGCGGTCTACGATTTCGTCAGGCGCAACTACTCGCGAAGAACGTCGATCGAGGAGATTGCGTCGTACGTCGGGGTCAGCCGGAAGTACCTGTCGCAGGTGGTCCGTTCGGAGACCGGCAGCACGCCGCGCGATATCCTTCAGGAGCATCGCCAGCAGGTCGCGCGGACGCTCCTCTTGACGACCGATCTCCCCGTAGGTGCGGTCGCGCAGTCGTGCGGCTACTCGGACCGGCTCCTGTTCTCCAGGCAGTTCAGGCGCTTCTTCGGCTGCTCGCCGTCGGGCTTCCGCGCGCGGGCCGGTACCGCCGACGACGGGTGCGTGTAGCGGTTCAGCGCACCACGCCCAGGATCACCACCGCGAATGAGAAGTAGATCATCAACCCGACGCCATCGGCGACCGACGTGATGAGCGGGCCGCTCGCGATCGCCGGGTCCAGGCCGATCTTGGTGAGCACGAAC
>SKVA01000184.1 GCA_007129695.1 Spirochaetaceae bacterium
AGCGACGGCCACTCGCGGCCGAAGTAGACGATCAGCCGCGTTACCGCGCGCCGGAAGTCCTTCGGCTTTTCGATCGGCGCCCCGTGGCGGCCCGGTCCGGGCCCCGCTCCGCGTCCGGCCGGTCGTCCGCCATCCTTCTGCGCGTCTGTCTTCGCGGCTCCCGCGCCGCGCGTTCGGTTCCCGTCGCTCATACCCTGATCTCCAGGCTCTGCGTGTCGTAGATCTCGCGATACGTTCCGTTCGTCTCCAGGAGCTCCTCGTGCGTTCCGACACCCGCGATCCGTCCCTCTTCGAGCACAAAGATCCGGTCGGCGAGCATGATGGTGTTGATCTTCTGGCTGATGATCACGACCGTCTTCTCCTTCAGGTGGCGATAGAGGTTCGACACGATCTTCTTCTCCGTACTCGCGTCGACCGCCGACGTCACATCGTCCAGGATCAGCACGTCGGGGTCCGCGAGGATCGCGCGTGCAATAGCTATCCGCTGCCGCTGACCGCCCGAAAGGCCGGTGCCGCGTTCACCGACGTGCTCGTTCCATCCGTTCTCCTTTTCGCCGATGAAGTCGAGCGCGCACGCGATCCTTGCGGCCTCGATCGCGCGTTCGTCGGGTTGCGTTGGCGGTGCGTCGGGAGCGCCCCCGCCCCCGTCCCTCGTGCTACCGCCTTGCGCCGACCCGCCGCGCGCCGACGCGCTGCGCGCGTACGTGCCGCGCGCCGACCCGCCGTGCGCGTACGTGACATTGTCCAGGATCGAGCCCGACAGCAGCACTGTTTCCTGGAGCACGAGCGTGACGCGCCGCCTGAGCGTCTCGAGCGAGTAGTCGCGGACGTCGATCCCGTCGATCGTGATCCGCCCCGCCCCGACGTCGTACATGCGCGGGATCAGCGCCGCGAGGCTCGACTTGCCGGCACCGGTCCGACCGAGAATCCCGATCTTCTCTCCCGGTGCGATCGACAGCGTGACGCCTTCGACCGCGTTCTCCGCGTCGCCGTACGCGAACGACACGTCTTCGAACGCGATCGCGCCCGCCAACCGATCGGCCGACACCGGCGTGGCGGCTTCCGTGAGGTCGGGCTGCTCGGCGAGCAGGTCGGCGACCCGCGTCGCCGACGCGGCCGCGCGCGCGAGCATCGACAGCGTGAATCCGAGCGCGAGGATCGGGAACACCGCGAGCAGCGCGTACTCGTTGAACGCCAATAGCTGGCCGAGCGTGAGGCCCTCGGCTGTCCCGGCGACGAGATTCTCGATCACCGCGGTCCCGCCGAACCACGTGACAAGCACCACCGCCATCCGGCCGAGCAGAAACAGGAACGGAAACGCGAGCGCGACGATGTACCCGACCCGAAGCGATATCCGCAGGAAGTCGTCGTTCCGCGTCCCGAACCGCTCCTCTTCGTACGCCTGCCGGGCGAACGCACGGACGACCTTCGCGCCGGAGAGGTTCTCCTGGATCACGTTGTTGACCGCGTCGAGCTTGTCGCGCACCACCGAAAAGAGCGGACGGATGATGACCGCGAGCACGAAGAACAGCGCGAGCGTCCCCGGTAGCACGATGAACATCACGACGCTCAGCCGCGCGTTCACCTGGTACATGATCACCAGACTGCCCGAGAGCATGATGATCGACTGGAGCATCAGGAAGAGCCCCATCCGTACGAACATCCGCACCGTGTTCACGTCGGAGTTCGTCCGCACCAGGAGCTCGCCGGTCCGCCACCGATCGAGGTTCGAGTACGAGAACGACATGATCTTCTTGAAAAGGTCGTTGCGGATCTCGAACGCCATGCCCTGGCCGGCGTGCGACAGGAGTACGCCGCCGAGCAGGTGAAGCCCTCCTGACACCACCGCAGCTCCGATGAGGATCAGCGACCAGAACACGACCGGTCCGACCTGCCCGGGGGTCACGCCCAGGTCGATCGCACGCTGCGTCATGAGCGGCTGAACGAGCGACATCCCGGCCGCGATGAGCATCAACACGAGCGACCACACGGTCTGCCCGCGGTAGTTCCTGAGGTACCTAAAGAGGCGTGCGAGTGCAGCCATCTGCGTCTCCTTGATCGGCGCGTTTGAGGAATCCGACGACCGCGTCGAGCGATCGCTCGACGACGGCTATATCGTTGACGGGCAGGGTATTGAGCGCGTGTTCCAGATGCGAACATCGGATCTGCCGCAGCGTATCGAGCACGCGCCGGCCCTCTTCGGTCGGGTGGAGCACAACCCTGCGGCGGTCGGTCGGCGAACGATCGCGCCCGATCAGCCCGTCGCCGACGAGCCCGTCGACCACCGATGTGAGCGTGCTCTTCGTAACGTGCATCGCGTCGTGGAGCGTGCCCATATCGAGCGGTCCCTGCCGCACAACACGTGAGAGTACGTGAAACCGGGGCGGTGTCATCTTGAGGTCGCGCAACTGATCTCGCGACAGCCTGATCAGCGCATAGTGCATATCGAGCAACAGCCGCTCGAGTCGCTCGGCGGCGTCGATGGTTCGACTATCGTTCATTTCGATACTCGAACAAAATAGCAGGCGAATAGTCAGCTGTCAACCGGTACGTGAGTGCGTCGCGTGGAGATTGCTCGACGTCGGGTTCCGGATTACAATGCCCCACTATGAGCGAGTCTAAGAGTGCGCTTCCGAAGGGTTTCTACCGCATAACGGTGCTGATCGGTCTCGGATTCTTCACGATGGGCCTTATGGATCCGCTCTACGACACCTACGTGCCGATCTTCCTCCAGGACTTCGTCACGTCGCGATTCCTGATCGGCGTGATCATGACCTTCGACAATCTGCTCGCGCTCTTCCTCATACCGATCGTGTCGAACCTCTCGGACAACACGAATACCAGGATCGGCAGACGAATGCCGTGGATCCTCATAACCGTCCCGCTGTCGGGGATCCTTTTTGCGGTACTGCCGTACGGAGCGCTTCCGTCGGGAAGTCTCCTTCTGATCATCGTGCTGATCTTCTTTTTGAACCTTGCGAAACAGGCCGCCCGCGGCCCGGTGGTCGCGCTCATGCCGGACACGATCCCGGGCGAGTTCCGAAGCGAGGCCAACGGCGTCATCAACACGATGGGAGCCATCGCCGCGATCGTCGGCACGATCGTCCTCGCGCCGTTGATGGACCTGCAGCTGACGCTCCCTCTCTTGGGAGAGACGCAGAGGCGGCTGCCCTTCCTCATAGCCGGGTTGCTCGTGATCGTCGCAACGCTCCTGCTCTTCACCTTCGTGCGCGAAAGCCAGGCGGCGCGCGAAAAGCGCGAGCGCACGAAGCTTTTTGATTCGCTGAAGCTCGTGTTCGGCGGAGGCGACCGCAGCGCGATGCTGATTCTCCTGTCGCTCTTCTTCTGGTTTCTCGGCTATCAGGGAGTGCTGCCGTTCATCGGGATCTACAGCCGTGAGGTGCTCGGCGTCAGCGAAGGGCTCGCCGGTCTGTCTCCCGGTGCCGTGGCGATAGGGTATCTGCTGCTCGCGATCCCCTCCGGCATCATCGCGCACCGGTTCGGACGCCGGCGGGTGATCCGCTTCTGCCTGGTCGGCATCGTGATCGCGCTCCTGCTCATGTTCCTGCATGGTCCGCTCATGCAGCTTGCGGGCGTGCCGTCGCAGTCCGCGTGGATGGTCTTCCTCTTCATCCTCCTGTGCTTCGGGATGATGTGGGGATCGGTCATCACGAACTCGTTCCCGATGCTCTGGCAGATGGCCACGTTCAGCAGCATGGGCATCTACACCGGGCTCTATTACCTCTTCAGCCAGGGGGCTGCGATCACCGCGCCGCCGCTGAGCGGAGCCGTGATCGATCTCTTCACGATCGGATTCGGCGGCACCGTCGGGCTGCGGATGATCTTCGTCTACGCCGCGATCATGATGGCGATTGCCTACTTCATCATGGGACGAGTGACCGGTGGTGAAGTCGACTCCGCACCGGCCGAGCCTGCATGAGACTGCGAGTGATGACGTTCAATCTCCGGTACGACAGCAGCGGCGATGGCCGACACGCATGGCAGTACCGAAGAGACGCCGCTGTCGAAGCGATCAGAACGAACAACCCGGATGTGATCTGCACGCAGGAAGGGCTCGATCCGATGCTGGCCTACCTTCGCGATGCTCTGCCGGGGTATCGCATGATCGGTCGGGGCCGCGATG
>SKVA01000383.1 GCA_007129695.1 Spirochaetaceae bacterium
ATCAGGACGGGCAGCACCTTCTTCCGGTTGGTGTCTCGGCGTCGACGCTGAATGCCGCGGGCCTTGCCTTCGACTACGCTGTCGACCGCTTCAAGGTGGCTTGGATTTGCCGCCAGACTTATGTGGATCGACCGCCCGTCGCCGAGCTCTATGTCGAAGCTGTGCCCAAGGTGGTACTTCACGTCGCCGCTTCCGCCGTACGTCTGTGGCTTGTAGTTGTCCTCAAACCGTCCGAAGACTTCGACGCCTGGTTTGCGCAGCGCGTTCGTGAACAGGTTCAGCCGCCCGCGGTGAGGCATCCCGATCACGATCTCCTGGAGACCGTGCGCCTCGGCGCTGTCGATCAGATAGCGCATCGCCGGGACGAGCACCTCGCCACCCTCGAGCGAGAAGCGCTTCTGCCCGATGTAGCTGGTGTGCAGGAAGTGCTCGAACTCCTCGGCTTTGATCAGGTCCTTCTGGAAGCGCTGCTTCTGCGGTGCGCTCCATTCCCGCCGGTGATCGGGGCTTTCGAGCCGTTCGATCAGCCAGCGACGCATCGGCTTGTTCTGGATATGGAGGATCTCGACGCCCATCGTCGAGCAGTAGATCTCGCGGTACCGCGAGAGGATACTCCGCAGCGTGTCTCGTTCGGGTTTCAGGTAGCGTCCCGCCGAGAACTCTGTCTCGAGGTCCGCCTCCGAAAGGCCGAACTCGCTCAGCTTCAGGCTCTCGTAGGTGCCCTCCATCGTGTAGAACATGTAGCGCATCAGCGGGGTCGAGTAGTCGTGGAGCGGGTTGATGTCCGCGTGGATGTACCCGACGTCGCGATACGCCCACATGAGACTGTTGACCCGGCTCTGCTTCAGCGCGTATTCGACCGCGGCATCCGAGGCAGCATCGGTGGATCCGCTGATTCGTCCCGGGAGCGCAGACCGTGCGTCCGCGATCGGGACACCGATTCCGCGTAGTTCGAGCCCCGATTCCGCGCCGCCGCCGCTGTCGAGCGCGGCGAAGTAGCGCGCCCAGTCGGCGTCGACCGACGCCGGATCGGTGACCCACGACTCATAGAATTCCTCGACGAACCGGGCGTTCGTAAGGTCAAGCGAATTGGCGTCCACGCTCCCTCCAACCATCTCAATATACTATCAGAACAATCGCCTTTCGGTCATCTTCTGGTCGGCTTCCACAGGTTTTCTTCGCGATTCCCTGCGGTGCTGACGGTTACCGCTGTTCGCGCGCGAACAGGTAGATCGACGTCAGGATGATCGCGCCTCCGCCGATCGTCGTCACAGTCGGGACTTCACCGAAGATCGCGAGCGCGAGGAGCGTTGCTATCACCGGCTCGCCGAGGATGCTCGTCGCGATGACCGTGCCGGACACGTACTTCAGCGCCCAGTTGAACAGCGAGTGGCCGAGCATCGTGCAGAATAGCGCCAGAGCCGCGAAGATCAGGTACTCGCGCAGCGGGTACGGGCCGAGCGAAACGCCCGCCGCGAGCGCCGCGATCACCAGCAGAACGAACGAAACCGGGTACGCGATTGCGGTGTAGCGGTTCACCGACAGGTGCCTTCGGACCATGCGGCCGATGACGATGTACGCGGCGACCATCATCGCGCCCGCGAACGCGAGCAGATTGCCAAGCGGCGCGCCGCCGCCGACCGCAAAACCTCCCCATGCAAGCAGTACCCCACCGCCGAGCGCGCACCCCATCAGGAGCGCTCCGCGTCGCGTGACCCGCTCGCCGAGAAACCAGAAGCTCAACAGCGCGACGATGATCGGGTGAGCGGTGACCAGGACCGTCGAACTCGCCACCGACGTATGGCCGAGCGACGTGATCCACAACGCGAAGTGCGCCGCCAGAAACGCTCCGCTTGCGATCGCGCCGAACACGGCGCGCCGCAGCGATCGTCCGTCGGCCGGGCGTTCGTCACCGCGGGCGAACTCGCGAATCAGCAACGGCGACACGAACAGGCTCGTGAAGCCCATCCGGTACGCGGCTATCACGAGCGCCGGGGCGTCGGACATGCGGACCAGGATCGCCGAGAACGCCGTGAACACGACGCCGATCGCGACGACTGTTTTTGGTTTCATGGCCGCTTCAGTCGTCGAACAGTCGGTCGATCGACGCCATCACGCGGGTCGGTTCGAACGGTTTGATGATGAAGTCCTTTGCTCCGCGTCCGATCGCGTCGAAGACCATCTTCTTCTGGCCAACCGCGCTCACGACGATCACGTGCGCATCGGGATGGCGCTTCATGATCCGCTCGAGCGCGTCGATCCCGTTCATCTGTGGCATCGTGATGTCGAGTGTCACAAAGTCGGGCAAGTACTGGTCGAACAGCTCGATCGCCTCGAGCCCGTTCGACGCCTCCGCAACCACCTTGTACCGCGGCTCGAGGATGTCGCGGAGCCGGATTCGCATTACCGTCGCGTCGTCGACGATCATCGCCGTTTTCATGACCACGTCCCGCCTTCGGTGAACGCGATGTTGATCTCCAGCGACCCGATCTCCGAGATGAAGCTCAGGCAGATCGTCGGGATCGACAGGAAGTCGACGGTCATGTCGCTTCCGGTGAAGACCGCCGGAGGCGTCAGATGGATGAGATGATTGTCTCCGGCGAGTACGATGCTCGCCTGTCCGGTGATCATGTTCGCGGTCTCGCTGACGGCGCTATTGACGAGCTTCTTCAGCTCCGACGGGAGCTTGTTCGGGATCATCGCCTTGGTCACGCTGTACGCGAAGTTCGAGTCCATCGAGTAGACGACCTGGCCGCGCACCGCGCCGGTGATGCCGATCACGATCGATATCGGTAGGCTCGGTACCGGTGCCGACTTCTTCGTGAGTCCCTTCCGCGTCAACCGGACCCCGAGCTCTTGACTGAACACCCGAGTCGCGCTCGTTATGAACACATTTGCGTATTCCGCCTTCACCCTCTACTCCCCGTTGCGGTCGTCTGGAATCGTCACGCGAAACGTCGTTCCTCGGCCGGTCCTCGTTTCGACCGAAATCCTGCCGCCCGCCCGCGCGACGGCCTGCTGGACCGCGTGGAGTCCGATCCCTCTTCCAGACACCATTGTAACGTCTTCACTCGTCGAAAAGCCCGGCGCGAACATCGTTTTCAGCAGGTCGGCCCTGCGCGGTTTCTGCGTCCCGTTGATCAGGCCGAGCTCGCGTGCGCGCGCTTCTACGGCCACAAACGAGACGCCCCGCCCGTCGTCACCGAGCACGATCGCGACTCCGTCGGGGGTGCGGGAGAGCTCGAGCCGGATCAACCCTTCGGCGTCCTTGCCCTTCAGTTCGCGTTCTCCCGGTGACTCGATTCCGTGGTCGACCAGATTCCGTGCGATGTGTTCGACCGCGCTTGCGACCGGCTCGTAGCGCTCGGGCAGCACCCGGAAGTCGCCGCCGACGATCTCCACGGCTCTCACGCGCCGCCCTCTTCGCTCGGCGACGTCGGCGATCAACTGCGGGTAGCGCGCGAACAGGTCGCAGAAGCGAACCTTCCGCAGTTGCTCAATCGCGCCGAGCAGCGTCCGGTCGGTTCGGTACTTCGTCTTCACGTAGCGCTCAAGCTGCGCAACAGTACGGTGTGGCACGCTGATCGTCGCCAGGTCGTTCATCCACTGTTCGCCGAGCGTCTCTTCGATCGTGTTGTACTCTTCGTAGAACTGGCGCTTCAGCACGAAGACCTCGGCGGAGAGGTCTACGTCGTCGTCGAGCACCGACACCGCGTTCAGCCGGTCCTCCAGGTCGTGCGCGACCGTCGCGGTACGAACGAACCCCAGGAAGCCCGCGCTGCCCTTCAGCGTGTGCAGCTCGGCGGCCAGGTGCTCTACCGTTTCTGCCGGCATCGCGCTCGACCGGTGCGAACTGACCGCGTCGAGGAGCTCGAACAGTCGGTTTGCCTCGTTCACGAACCCGGCAAAGTACTTCCGGTTCGACACGACGCGCAGAATCAGATCGCGTCGGCGTCCCTGGTCGGCCATCTGGGCCTCGAGCGCACGACGTTCGGACACGTCGCTGAGCGCGCACATCACCGTGTCTGCATCGATCGAGCGGAACGTGATCTCGATTGTCCGGTCGCCGATCTCGGTCTCCTTCTCAAGAAGATCGAAAATCACCTCCGGCCGCGCCTTGCCGTCGAACAGAAGCCGCAGC
>SKVA01000022.1 GCA_007129695.1 Spirochaetaceae bacterium
CCTCGTCGAGGATCACGTAGCACTCGTTCAGGCTTCGCCCGCGCATGTACGCGAGCGGGGCGATCTCGATGATTCGCTGCTCCTCGAGTCGTCGGATCGTCTCTATGCCGATCAGCGACTCCATCGCGTCGTAGAGGGGTCTGAGGTAGGGACTTATCTTCTGGGCGAGGTCGCCCGGCAGGAATCCGAGGCTCTCTCCTGCCTCGACGACCGGCCGGGTCAGAATGAGCTTGCGTTTGCGCTTGGACAGGATCTCATTCAGTGCGTGCGCGACCGCCAGGTACGTCTTGCCGGTGCCGGCCGGTCCGACCGCGAACACGATGTCGCTCTGCCGGAAGCTCTGGATGTAATGCGCCTGGCTGATCGTCCGCGGGAACACGTCGTGACCGCGGCCCGGGATCGCGAGCGTGCTCGACTTCAGGAGTTCGGGTTTGGACGCATCGTCGTCGGTGACCGACGCATGTACAGCGGCGATGAGGTCACGGTTCGGCGTCTGTCCGAGCTTCACGTGGGCATCAATCTCTTCGACGACACGAATCAGAATCGACCGGACCGACGGGTCGTCGCTGTCGACGTAGAGCTCGTTTCCACGGTAGAGAATACGCGCGTGAAGCAGCTGCTCGAGCAGACGAAGATTCTGGTCGTTTACGCCGCACAGCTCGCTGACGAGCCGTGGACTTTCGAGCACAACGGCACTCGATTTCGTCAAAAACTCTCCTCTGCTTGGAGTATAGAAGCGCTCCCGGCAGTGGTCAAGGGTCGCTGTCGAGCGATAGATCGTCGCCGTCGTCACGGATGCTCGCGCGCAGCTCGCGGATCGGGCGCCATTGGAGGTTCATCGTGAACACTCCTTTCAGTTCGTAGACGCTTCTACCCTCTTCGCTGGTGACGATTTCGGGTCGCGCGCGATACCCGACGGTGAGCTCCCAGTCGTCAAGATCGTGCACGGCATTGATCTCGATCTGCTGGAGGTTGAACGCCGATGCGCGTCGATCATCGATCGAAAAAACGTTGATGCTGCGCAGCAGGTCCATCGGTAGGCTTCGAGGAGCGCGGCCGACCCGCTCGGCGAGCATCGGCAGGTAGACGTAGAGCTGATTGTTGACCGAACTCATGCGCAGCTGCAGCGTCAGGAAGCGATGAATCGCGAGCGCACCGTTGAGCGAAAGCGTCAGCGCGCTGTCGGTGAAGCGTAGCAGGTGCGTGGACGCGCGCGCCTGCGTCTGTACACGCGCGGTGATCCTGTCGCGCCAGTGGGGTCCGATCGGCGTGTTCGACGTGACTCCGGCCTCGGCACGAACGGGTCGAAACCTGCGATCGCCATCGGCAACCCACCCTACACCGGGTCCGCCGAAGTCAAAGCCGGTGGACTGACGCGCCTCGAGCTCCGCGTGCGCCCCCAGCCACGTCGCGCGCGTGCGGGTGAGCGTCAGCTCTTCGTTGTTGAGGTCGTAGGTCAGATTGTTCGTCACCGTTACCGGTCCGGCGATGGCCTCAACGGTTGTCGTCAGCGGATCGTATACCCAGTCGTCGACCCGCGTCGCGCCACCGGCAACGGTAACCCGAAGCGGCTCGCTACGCAGCGCGAGCCGACCCGTGTATCGTTCATCGAGCGGCGGCAGCGCTGCGGTGAGCGTCAACTGCTGAGAGTTCCGCAGGATCCGCAGCGCGGCAGTGCTCTGAATCTGGTGTGCGCGGAAGAAATCGGGGTCGGAGAAGTCGATGGTCTCGGAGCGATACACAGGAGCACTGTCCACGACGGTGTCGAACAGGTAGCGGTACAGCAGGAGGTTTACCGCATATCCGAAGGAGCTCTCCGACCACAACGGCGACGAGGCGAACGGCGCGGTTCGTGCGTTCAGCGTCGTGATCGTCGAAAACGACGTGAAACGCCACGCCTGCAGCTCGAGTGCAGACCATTCGGAGTCGGTTACGCCCGGCGCACGATCGAACACCGATCGCTGTTGGCCGCTCGCCGAAAGTGATGCGTCGCCTGCAAACAGCCCGGACAGGATCGAGCTTCTCCAGTTCAGCGAACCCGATGCGCGGGTCGTCGCGTTCCGGTGTCGTATCGAAAAGTCGACATCCTCAGGCTCCTTCCAGCCGACGTTGTCGAAGTTGTGATCGACGATCGACGTGTTGGACACCGAATACGAGAGCGACGCACTCGACGCGGCGGTCAGAGACGGTGCGGGCAGGCCGCCGAACGCAGGAGGAATGGGAATGCTCGGTGGGTCGCCTTCGGTGGCAGCCTCCGGTTCTGCGTCGCGTTGCCACGGCGGGATGAGCGGAGGCAGATCGGAAGGCGTGGCGGCGGCCGAAGCCCGCGCGGGCGTTCCGGGCACCTGGATGAGCGTGCCCGCCGCGCGCGCCGTGATCTCCGGGAACCGCATCACGCTCGGGTAGAAGAAGCTGCGTTGCGGACTCTGATGAGCCTCGCGCACCTCGTACGAGAGGAGTTCGGGGTCGATCGTTCTGACCGCGTATCGCAGCGACGCGAGCGCCGGCTGTATGGAGAACTGCGTCAGATACGGGCGTAGCGGCGTGACGTTCGGTGTGTAGGCGGCACTGATCTGCCACAGCAACGCGCCGATCGGCGGCTGTGGGGTCGACGATTCATCGCGCGCGATCAGCCCGAGCCAGTCGATATCCTCCGCGCGGTCGCCGAAGTCGCTCCTGAAGCGAGTGTCGCTGTAGTGATCGAGTCTCAGGTTCGCGCGCAGGGGGGCCTGACCGATCGTCGCCTGGAAGTCGAGGCCCCACCGGAATGGAACCGTCGTTGCGAAGATCCGGCTCTGGTTCCACGAGTCGTAGTAGATCGCGGTCGTGGGCCCCGGGTCGGCGAGCGGTTCGGGCTCCGACACTATGAACGGACTGAACGCAACGCCACCCGACCGGTACTCGTAGAGGTGGCGACTCGCTGCGAGCGCGGCGTAGAGTCGAACCTGTCGGAGCGGAAGCGCTTCTCGCACCGACAGCTCCACCCCGACCATCGCACCGAGTTTCGTGTAGACATCGGCCAAGACCTTTACGGTGTCGTCGCCGGCGGCGCTTCCGGCAGGATCAGCCGCATCCGGGTCGGGTACCAGGAACAGGCCATCCCGACGGCGGGTCGTTCGGCCTTCCGCTTCGTCGGCGAGCTGGAGCAGCGAGAACGGCGAATCGCGCTCTTCGGGTTCGCCGACCAGGTAGGTCGTGGTCTGGATGTAGATCCCCTCGCGGGTTCGCGTTCCGAGCGACGGGTTGAAGAACAGCTCGTTGCCGGGCTTGAAGAACGCCGGCAGGTAGAACATGGGCACCCGTCCGACGTAGAGCGTCGCGCCGAGCAACCCCCATTCTCCCGGCGCGAGGACCCAGATCTTGCGCGCGCGGATATGGTAGTTCGGAGGCTTGGCCTTCGAGCTGGTGATCGTCCCGTCCTCTATCACGACGACGTCGTCGGCCGATCTGGTGATGTACGTTCCGGAGAAGAGAAAATCGATGGGCTGTCCGTCGATCGTCCGCTCGCGTTCGGTTACGCCGCGCACGAAGCCGCCGGAGAACGAGTCGAGGTCGACCGCGAGTGCCTCGCCGACGAAGCGTTCGGTAGAACCGTCGCGTTCGAGCGTGTACACGACCGAACCGCTCGCCGCAAGCGTGCCGAGCGTCTCGTTCAGTGTGATCTGATCCGCCTCGATCCGATGGACGCTCCCGGTCTCATCGTCGCGCAGTGTGATAACCACGCCTCCCGAAAGCTGAACGTTCGTCTCATCGACGTTAGTGACCGTGAAGTAGCGGGTTCTCTTCGCCGAATCGATGACGATCGAACGCGTCGGCTCTGCGGATTCGGGGCCCTGACCGCGCGCGCGCGCGATGTCCGACGCCGAAACGCCGTAGTGGTCCGCAACGCGACGCTCGAGTTCGGAGCGGTCACCGCGGATCGACAGTCCGAGCGACTCGAGCCACGCGACAAGCTCGTAGAACCCTGCGGTCGCGATGTCGGCGGCGATCGTCCGGTCGAACAGAATCGGCGCCTCATCGTCGGCGTGCGCGGGAGCGGCGATACAGAGGTTCACCACGAAAAGGAGCGTCAACAGCCCAACGCGCGTCAGGGGGCGGGCGTTCACGCGGGCGCGGC
>SKVA01000081.1 GCA_007129695.1 Spirochaetaceae bacterium
ACGAGTTCTTCGATCGTGCGGTACGTTGCGCGGCACCACTTGCGGAACGCGGGCAGGGCGTCGGAACGAAGCTCCGGATCGGAACCGAGCGAAAGCTTGTCCTGCGCCCACTCGTCGACTCCCGCGTCCTGGACGATCCCGCCGCCAACGTCCGGGCGCGACGCGCGGTCGTAGTGAATGCGCTCACGGATGATCGCGTTCTGGTACTCGATGACCTTCGGATGGGCGAGCGCTTCGTCGACGTCCATCGAATCGGGCAGGCCGAGCTTCGCAAGCAGCTCGGGCGTGACGTCCGCCCAGCCTCCGGTGCCGTACCAGTACGGGATGATCCCCTCGTCGAGCGCGAGCTCGAGCGTGCGTTCCTCGGGCCACTCGGGGGTTCCCATCGTCTGCTTGAGGTTCGTGAAACCGAGCTCGCGCATCATGCGAAAGTGCTCGCGTGCGTCGGCCTCGGTCATCCCGGCCCACGGCAGGAAGACGACCCCGAACGGCATCGGCGCGAGCCTGCGGAACTTCTGCTGCATCCGGCTGTCGTGAAGCGCGTCGTACCGGCCGTGAAGGTAGTCGTGTCGGTCTGTAGGTGCCATCAGTATCTCCTTGCGCCGAGTAATCCGGCGCGCGTCAGTTCCCCGATCTGGTTCGCAGTGTGCAAAGCTCGAACTCGTTGGTCGCGCCGTTCCTCACGGTCACGCACCGGCCCGCAGGGGTTCCGTGGTGACCCTGCGCGCACGTCACCGAGTACTCGCCGGGAAACGCTCGCAGGCGAACGACGCCCGCGTCGTCGGCCTCGAACCTTCCGTTCGTGCGCCATCGGTCTCGCAGTATCGAGCGAACTCGATCATAGACGATCCCGGCGACGTGCGACGAATCGTGCGGACCCCACGTGACCGCCGAGCCCATGAGCCCCCAGAACGAAAACGCGTCCACCGCGGGGTGGCCGTAGGCCGCGGTGAGCACGCGCTCGATGTACTCGCCCGTGGCCTCTTCGACATCGCGCGGCGTGACCGGCCGCCCCGATCGCTCCAGAGCGGACCGCACGACGTCGGCCGCCGCCCAGAACTCGGTTATGTGGAGCGGGAGCCCCGACGCGGAGAGCTCATCGTAGACCGCCCACTGCGTCTCGGGCGCGAACAGCCCCCCGGTGTGAGACTGAAGCCCGAGCGCGTCGGGGAGCGTCCCCCGCCGGTCGAGCTCCTCCACCACGGAGAGCAGGCGCGTACGCTGGAGCGCGGCGGTGACGACCGTGCCGTCGGCGGCGGTAATCGGCGGGCCCTCCGCGTCCTGGGTCAGTCCATAGTCGTTGAGGACGTACGTACATTCGGGGCGTTCCGAGCGGGCCCACCCGAGCACCTCACCGACGTAGTCGGCGATCGTCGCGGTCGGCTCCAGGTGCGGCCAATGCCGTCGCGCCAGGTTGGCGGGCGCAGCCTCCCAGAGCGCCTCGTTCACGACGTCCCAGGTTCGCACGATCGCACCAAAGCGCGCAAGGAGTTCCCGAACGCGTACCTCGGCGAACTTCATCTGCGTCGCAAGGTCGTAACGGGAGAGCCAACCCGGCCAGCACTTGTCGATCGACCAGAACAGCGGGTGTCCCTTGACGTGCATCCCCTCGGAAGCGGCCCATCTGGCGACCGTGTCGAAGTGCTCGAGCTGTACGCGACCCTGGATGTCCTGGGTCTTCGGGCCGTCGTTCCGGGGCCGTTCGGTCCAGTAGCAGAGCGTCGTCGCGGAGTTGAGGCACTCGGCGAAGAGTTTCCGCCAGTAGACGGCGCGGTCGGTCTCCCCCCGGCCGAAGCGCTCCATGCGGTCGAGCTCCCACGTCTGATCGCCGAAGGGGAACTCGGCGGTCATCTGGCGTACCTCGACTGGGAGCCGCGCGAGCGGATTACCTTCCCTGTCGACAAGACGGAACGAAACGTCGACCTTTCGCAGCTCTTCGATGTTCCGTCGTGCGCTGTCGAGCACGGCGGCGCCAGCCTCTGAGAGCGCGAGCGCGCCGCCGGTATCGAGCGAGCTCCATTCTTCGGTAGCCATGACCGGGATATGTACCACAGACCGGGAGCGCGCACAATGGAGCAGTGATCGCCGGGCGTGATCCGACCGCAGATCGGTCTGGATTCGCCCGCTGCTTCCGAGTATGGTGTCGTCACGATCCGCGGTGAGTGCCGTCGGTTCGCTTGACGAGCAATCGCTCTGGAGCATCTGATGTACCAACCGCAGAACAGTCGGCAGATCGTTGCGAAGCATCAGACGGTGTTTGACAAGCCACCGGTCCGGACGCCCTCAACGAGCTCGGTCGATGCGCCGTTGCTCGGGAACGGCGACATGACCGTGGCGATCGGGGGCGGCCCCAGCCTTCTGAAGTTTCATCTCGGCAAGAACGATCTCTGGCGGTTGCGGCATGGAAACGGCAACTCCAGTCCGGTTCCCTTCGGATACCTCGCCATTGCATGGCCGGAGATGGAAGCTGCAAGCTACACAATCACGCAGGACCTCTATTCGGCCTGCACGACCGGGCGCTTCCAGAAGGCGGGCGGCTTGCTCTGCCTGACCTGCTATGTCGCGGCCACGGATAACCTGCTCGTGATCGAACTCGAGGCGACCGGCGAACCGCTCAGGATCAGGACTGGATTGCAGGTCGCCGACGGCCGAGGTTCCGAGACAGCGACCGGCCACGCCGATGGCGTGCACTGGGGGCTTCGAGCATTCCTTCAGGAAGTTGATATCGCGAGTGGTGCCGCAGCAGCATTCATCGTCCCTGCGGCCGATCCTGCGCATGATGGCGAGTTTGTTCTTGAACCTGGACAACCCGTCGCACTGGTACTGTCGATGTGCAGCCGTTTCCGAAGCGAGGGTTACGTTGAGGATGCCATAGCCCGGGCATCTGCAGCGACGGCCCCGACCGCGTTGCGCGCTCTTCGCAGGGCTCATGAAACCTGGTGGAGCGACTATTGGGACAAGTCGTTCGTCAGCATCGGCGATGCTACGATCGAGAAGCAGTACTACCTCTCACTGTACGGAATGGCGTGCTGCTCGCGCGATCCGGAGTTTCCTCCAGCGATCTTCGGCTGGACGACGAGCGACGCCCCGGAGTGGAACGGCGACTATCACCTGAACTACAACCATCAGGCGCCGTTCTACGGTCTGGCTCAAGCCAACCGCCTCGAGCAGGCTGACCCGCATGACGCCCCGCCGCTGGATTTTCGCACCCGCGGGCGGTGGCACTGTCGGTCCATCTTCGGGTTTGACGGCGTGGTCTATCCGGTAGGCATCGGCCCCAAGGGCATTGAGACGACGTACGGCATCGAACTCGCGGATCAGGGCGAGGTCAGGCTGGTAGAGCACGGCTGCTTCCTCCTGGGACAGCGGACCAATGCTGCGTACGGCGTCGTCAATATGGCCGCTCGGTGGTACACAACCCGTGACTACGCGTATGCGGACCGGATTCTGCCGTATGTCCTGGACGTCGTTACATTCTGGGAGAACTACCTGACCTGGGATGATCACGGCGAGCGCTTCGTCATCGAGAACGACTCGTGCCACGAGAACTCCGGCCCCGACTTCAACTCGGCCCTCTCGCTTGCGCTCGTACGGACCACGCTGGAGCTGGCGATCGATCTGTGCCGCGCGCTCGGTCGGGAGACCGATCGGTGCGACCGCTGGGACCACATTCTTCGGCACATGAGTGCTTTCAGCGTCCAGGACCATGGCGGAAAGACGGTTTTCCGCTACTGCGAGCGGGGAACGGCCTGGCGGGACAGCAACACGATAGGCATCCAGCACATCTATCCGGCCGGCCGGGTACACCTGGACAGCGACCCGTATCTTCTGGAAGTTGCGCGCAACACCATTGCGGCCATGCATCGCTGGCACGACTCGAATGGATCGAACAGCTTCTTCCCCGCAGCTGTCCGCGTCGGCTACGATCCGCACACGATTCTAGGAAAGCTACGAGAGTACTCGGAAGACACCTGGCCGAATGGATTCCGGGCCGACAACCCACACGCGATAGAGAACTGGAGCACCGTGCCGAACACGATCAACGAGATGCTCTGTATGGGCCACACGGGGGTTATTCGCGTGTTCCCGGTCTGGCCTCGTCATCACGACGCGTGG
>SKVA01000123.1 GCA_007129695.1 Spirochaetaceae bacterium
ACGCGAACATCGATCGCGTCACACCGACCGGCGCGCCGGAGTCGCCGGAGAATCCGCTCGACCGCTGGATCCGCAGCGAAGCCGAGCATCTGGTCGAGGAGGTCACGACGCAGTTTGAAGGCTACGACCTGCAGCGCGCGATCGACCCGATCGTCAACTTCATCGATCTGCTGAACAACTGGTACATTCGCCGCAGCCGCCGTCGCTTCTGGCGCAGCGAGAACGACGCCGACAAGCACGAGGCGTACGGAACGCTCTACAGCGTGCTGATGACGCTCGTGAAGGTGGCCGCGCCGATCATCCCGTTCATGACCGACGAGATCTATCGCAACCTCACGGGCCAGACCGACGGCGGGTCGTACCGATCGGCGGGGGGAGCCGACGTTCCGATCAGCGTCCATCTGTGCGACTATCCGGTCGCCGACCGTTCGCGGCGCGACTTCGACCTCGAGCAGAAGATGGCGGTCACGAAGCACGCGGTCAGCATGGGGCGCGCGATCCGCAGCATGCACAACCTGAAGATCCGCCAGCCTCTGAAGGCGATCCATCTGGTCACGCGCGACGCGACCGAGCGGCGCATTCTGATCGAAATGGAAGACTTCATCCGCGACGAGCTCAACGTGAAGGAGGTCGTGTTCCGTGAGAACGAGGAAGAGCTCGTTGAGTACGCGGCGAAGGCGAACTTCCGCAAGCTCGGGCGCGAACTGGGCTCGGCGATGCGCGAGGCGGCCGCGAAGATCGAAGAGCTCTCCGCGGCGGAGATCCAGGGACTGATCGAAGGCACGACGCTCAGCATCGACATCGCCGGCCGGACGCTCGACCTGTCGGCCGACGACGTGATCGTGCAGCGCATAGAGAAGGAGAACCTGAAGGTGCTCAACGAGGGCTCGCTGACCGTAGCGCTCGACCCGGAGATAACCGAGGACCTCAGGCACGAAGGCTACGTTCGCGACCTGATCCGGCACGTCCAGAACGTTCGCAAGGAGTCCGGACTCGACGTGACCGACCGGATTCGGCTCATCCTCTCGGGCTCGGACGAGGTCCGCGCGGCGGTCGACGCGAACGAGGAGTACCTGATGGGCGAGACGCTGTCGGTATCGCTCGACTGGTCGGATGACGCGAGCGGGACCGACGTCGCGGTCGGTGAGGGACGATGCAGCATCGCCGTCGCGAAGGCCGACTGACGCGCGGAGCGGCCGCGGCGCTGGTGACCGCGTTGTTTGCCACCGCGTGCGCGACGCCTCCCGACCGCGCGGTCCGGCCCCTGGAATCGCGCCTTCTTGCGGGGTACCCCGCGTACTTCTCCGCCGATGTCGCGGGCAACCGTGAGCTCCTTGCGTACGTGCTCGACGCGCTTGAGATCGAGCAGGATCGGCTGCTCGGCCGGACCGACCGCATCGCCGGCGGACTGCGCTTCGAGATTGGTGGCCCGCCGACCGCGTTTGCGATCGCGTCGGGCTCCTTCCCCCGCAGCGGGGCGCAGTTGGGTCTGACGCTCGACCGGAGCGTCGCGCGACAGACAGCGACGATCGAAGGGGTGCGCAGGGTCTACTTTGTCGAGCGGACCGACTCCGACGGTCATGGCGCCGGCGCCGCGAACCCGCTGCAGATTGCGCTCCCCGAAAGCGGGATCGTCTACGTCGCGATCGGGGCGGCCTCAGACGGTGCCGCTCGCGCGCCGCTCGTTGAAACGATGCTCGCCGACAGATCGCCCGCCGAGCTGTCGATCGCCCCCGACGTGTTCGAGCGGCTCACCGCGGTCGGGTCTCCCGGTCGACCGCTTGCGACAATCGTGCTGACCGACCCGGGGGCGGGTTTCCTGTCCGCGCTCGGCGTCTCCGCGCCGTTGCTGCCGATCACGACCGTCGCGCTGTCTGTTGCCGGCGCGATGGGTGCCGATCGCCGGGTGGCCGGGTCCGAGCCGGAGCCGCTGGTACTGTCGGGCGATCTGGTATTTGGTAACGAGCGCGACGCGGCGCTGTTTGCACGGGTCGGTCGCGTGTTCGTCGTGCTGCTCGTGCGCGCGCTCGGGCTCGACGCGGCGAGCGCGCAGGCGCAGACGCGCATCGCAGTGAGCGGGACGCGCGTCGAGTTTACCGAGATCCCGATGACACCGGAAGAGCTGGTCGCGGTGATCCGGACGCTCGCGCGCCCCGGGCGGCCGGTACGCGCCGATGGGAGGTAGCAGATGAGCACGATCGTCGTCGACTACGACGCCGGGAACCTGCGAAGCGTTGAGACCGCGCTCGGGCATCTGGGCGCCGATTTCACCGTGACCGACGACCCCGACGTCGTGCGCCGCGCGTCGCGGATCGTCTTTCCGGGCGTCGGAGACGGCGCGCACGCGATGCGCGTACTCGCGGATCGTGGCCTGGTCGACGCGATGCACGACGGGTTCCGCCGCGGTGTTCCGATCCTGGGCATCTGCGTCGGCTGTCAGATCGTGCTCGATCGCACGGAGGAGCACGATGCGGTCTGTCTTGGCTTGATCCCGGGGGTCGCGCGGCGCTTCATGTTCGAAGATCGCGCCGGCGGGTTGAATGACCGACGGCTGAAGATCCCGCACATGGGGTGGAATCAGGTAGCGGCTCGTCCCGGACACTGGTTGCTCGACGGCGTCGCCGACGGTTCGAGCTTCTACTTCGTGCACTCGTACTATCCCGATCCCGCATCCGGGGCCGATGCGATCGCCCACACCGACTACGGGATCACGTTCGCGTCGGCGATCGAACGCGACAATCTGGTCGCGGTGCAGTTTCACCCGGAGAAGTCGGGTCCGGTCGGTCTGCGCGTGCTTGCCAATTTCCTGGAGAGGCGTTGATGCTGGAGAAACGGGTGATCGTCTGCCTTGATGTCCGCGATGGCAAGACGACGAAGGGCGTTAAGTTTGCCGGGAACGTCGATATCGGCGATCCGGTGGAGATGGCCGCCAGGTACTACGAGGATGGAGTCGACGAACTCGTGTTCTACGACATCACCGCGAGCGCGGAGGGTCGTGGGATCATGATCGACGTCGTTCGCCGGGTCGCACAGCGTATTTTCATCCCGTTCTGCGTCGGCGGCGGCATCGGATCGGTCGACGACATGCGCGCGGTGCTCCTGGCCGGTGCGGAGAAGGTCAGCCTGAACAGCCAGGCCGTCCGCGATCCGTCGATCATCACCGACGGCGCGATGCGTTTCGGAAACCAGGCGATTGTTCTGGCCATGGACGCGCTCGCCGACCCGGCGATGCCGAGCGGCTACCGGGTCGTGATCAACGGCGGGCGCGTGCCGACCGAACTCGATGCGCTCGAATGGGCGCGCAAGGCGGTGGAGCTGGGGGCGGGGGAGATTGTCGTCAACTCGATCGACGCCGATGGGACGCGCGACGGGTACGAGCTCACCATCACGCGGCTCCTGGCCGACGGCGTCGGGGTCCCGGTAGTGGCGAGCGGCGGAGCCGGCGTGCCGCAGCACCTGGTCGATGTGTTCGATCACGGACACGCCGACGCGGCGTTGGTCGCGTCGATGGTTCACTACGGAGACTATTCGATCGAGTCGATCAAGAAACACGTCGCAGCGGCCGGAATACCCGTCCGGCGTAGCCTGTAGGTCGATCGAACCGTATATTACCGGGGAGCAGGAGAACAGGAATGCCCACGTACGATTACGAATGCACGAAATGCAGCCACACGTTCGACGCATTTCAGTCTATGTCGGACGAGCCTCTCCGAAAGTGCCCGAGCTGCGGGCGAAACACGCTTCGCCGGCTGATCGGCGGCGGCCTTGGCGTCATCTTCAAGGGCAGCGGCTTCTACGTGACCGACAGCAAGTCGGCCGGGTCGGGTAAGGCGGCAAAGAAGGCGAGCGACGGCACCACCGCCGATACGCCCGCGAAGACGAGCACCGACACTCCGGCCGCGAGCACGACCTCGTCTGAAACGTCGTCGACCAAGTCGACGAAGACCGAACCGTCGAACGTTGCTGGATAAGTCGCTATATAGTATATTCTCTATTGAGTATGACTATCGACGCAATGGATCGCCCGGTCGCCGCAGATCCGGACGAACAGAAGACACACGAACGTATAGAGGCGTACGCGACCAAGCTCAAGGTCCTGGGCCATCCGGTCCGGCTGAAGCTCCTGTGCATGATCGCGCGTCAGGAGGATCCGTGCGTTTCCGAGCTTTGGGTCTGCCTGAAGCAGCCGCAGCCGGTCGTGTCGCAGCATCTGGCGGTGCTCAAGGACCGGAACATCGTCAAGAGCGAGGTTCAGGGCAACCGCAGGATCTACTCGATAGTCGACCCGTTCGTGCGCGACCTGGTCGCCAGGATCGATTGCCAGGCGTAGATCGGGCCGCAGCCGGACCGGCGGATAGGCCGGTCTGCCGGCTCAGAACAGCGCCATGAACGCCAGGACCGTCGTGATGACCCCCATGACGCCCGTGACCCATCCGGTGACCGTGAATACGCGACTGAACACGAAGGATCCCTGAGCGATCAGGTTGCGGCCGACGTAGATCGTCGCGCCGATCGGCACCGGCGTGTCGAGCGATACGCGCGTACGGTTCCCGTCGGGCTCGGCAAAGTAGAGCCGATTCGGGTTTCCGGTCGCCTCTGAGACGCCGCCGGCGAGCTCAAGGTAGTCGCGCACGACGTATCCGGACGTGAACGCGAACGCCCCCGGGTTGCCAACCTCGCCACCGACAGCGACGACCAGCCGCTTCATCGGCACGACCAGCCGGTCACCAGGCCGTAGCGATATGTCGCGATCCCACTGCCGTCGCTCCCACAGCTCTCCCAGATCGGGGATCGGCTCACGCCGACCGTCTTCAGCCCGGATCAGGAAGCTGCGCTCGGGCTGCGCGAAGTTCGTCGGTCCGCCGAACTGCTCGAGGACGCGCAGCACCGTGATGCCCGGTGTGAACGGTACCTCGATCAGCATCGGCTCCATCGGGATCGCCCGCGGCGTACCGTCGGTCGCGGGGGCCCTGTGCACCGCGCCTTCGATCAGCACCGTGTCGGCGGTGGTCGTCGACGCGGGGATCACGATGATGTCACCGTTCTGCACGGCGATCGCCGCAGGGTCCTCACCCGAACGATCCAGGATCGTATAGCGGTTCGCCTCGTCGATCCGGCGCACGGTCAGCCGGTCGAACTCGGCGGTCGGAAGCAGCCCTCCCGCAAGCGCGATGATGTCGCCGATCGTCTCCGACCCGACCGTCTCGTAGCTGCGCGGATGAACGACCGCGCCGCGAATTTCGACGCCGGTCGTCGCAATCGGCACGAAGATCCGGTCGCCCGGGCGGATCGACGGGTTCTGCCGCTCATCGCCGTTCATCAGATAGCTCACCAGGTCGAACCGCATCACCTGATCGCCGCGGTGGAGTTCGACTCTGCGACTCGATCCCGCTCCGGTGATGCCGCCCGCGACCGCGGTCGCGTCGACAAGTCGCGTGAGCGACGTCAGCGTGTGGAAGCCGGGTCGCGCAACGCTGCCCCAGATGAACACGTCGTAGACCGACGGTGCGGTGAGCGTGAGACTCACGAAGGAGGCCAGCAGGCGCTCGCGCACCCTGCGGGTCACCGTCTGCTGCAGCTCCAGATACGTCAAGCCCGACGCGTCGACCGTACCGATGTAGGGAACCTCGAGCACATAGTCGGAGCGCAGAATCAGCGAAATCGATTCGCTCTCCTGCGTCCGACCGACAGCCGGGTTGATGCCGAAACTGATCACGAGCGTATAGACGTCACCCGGTGTAGGCCGATAGTCGTCCTGATGGATGATACGCCGTGAGACTTCACTCTGAGCGAAGAGCGGTGTCACAGCCAGCACAAGGAGAATCGTGGCCGCGACGAGCCACCGGAACCGGAGCGTGTTCATGCCCAGTACTCTACCAGCGCGACGCTCCGCCGGTCAATCTCGCTGCACCCCGCCCGAGACACCGGGGTGGTCCGATGCTATAGTCCGGTATGGACAAGACCTTCTCATTCGGGCCGTACGAGTGTCGCGTGCGCGTCGTAGCGCGCGACGCGATAGCCGAAACCACCGGCAGCGAGTTCACGATCGCCGATGCCAACACCACGAGCTTCCTTCCGTCGGGGGGCGCGTCGGTCGTACTTCCGTCGGGCGAGTCTGCGAAGTCGTGGGAGCAGCTGCACGCGACTCTTGGTGCGATGCTCGAAGCCGATCTGACGCGCGATGCGACGGTGATCGCCGTCGGCGGCGGCGTCGTCTGCGACCTGGCAGCGTGCGCAGCGAGCCTCTACATGCGCGGGTGCGGCCTGGTTCTGGTGCCGTCCACGCTCCTTGCGATGGTCGACGCCGCGCTCGGCGGGAAGACCGGGGTCAACCTGGGCGGGTACAAGAACATGGTCGGCACCTTCTACCCCGCGCGCGAGGTCCGGATCTGCACGCCGCTCCTTGCGGGTCTCCCGGATCGCGAGTACAAGAGCGGTCTGGCGGAGGTCATAAAGAGCGGCCTGCTCGGCGACGAGCCGCTGGTGCAGATTCTTGAACAGCGGCGCGATCTGGTACTCGGTCGCGACGACACGCTCCTGACCGACATCGTCTGGCGCTGCATAGAGGTGAAGGGGGCGCTCGTCGAAGCCGATCTGACCGAACAGAACGTCCGGGCCCATCTGAACCTGGGGCACACCTTTGCTCATGCGCTGGAGTCGGTGGCCGGGCTTGGCGAATGGAGCCACGGTGAGGCGGTCGCGTGGGGGATCGCGCGCGCGATGGAGCTCGGGCAGGCGGTCGGGCTGACCGACGCGGCGTACGCGGCCCGCGTCGTGGTGCTGCTGCGCTCCTACGGGTACCGGATCGATCCGCTTCCCGACCTGGCGCGACGAATAGCCGACGCGATGCGCAAGGACAAGAAGCGACGCGGCGCGTCGGTGCGGTTCGTGCTGCAGCGGTCGCTCGGACAGACGATCGTCACCGAAGTCGACCAGCGCGCGGTCGATTCGGTGCTTGCCGGAGCCGGTGCGTGAGCGAACAGCGGGTCATCGATCAGTTTCCCGACCGACCGATCACCGAGCAGGTGATCGTCGACGACCTGCGAGCGCTCGGGCTGGAGCCGGGGGCGACCGTGCTGGTCCACACGCGGCTGAGCGCGATCGGCTGGGTCTGCGGCGATGCGCTCGCGGTGATCCGTGCGCTGCAGGAGTGCATCCGAGGGTACGGTACGCTCGTGATGCCGACGCACAGCGGCGGGCTGACCGATCCCGCCACGTGGGAGAACCCTCCGGTCCCCGCGTCGTGGTGCGACACGATCCGCGACGCGATGCCCGCGTACGAGCCCGAAGTCACGCCGACCCGCGGCGTCGGACGGACACCCGATCTGTTTCGCACGCTGCCGTTGGTCGTGCGCAGTAACCACCCACACGTGAGCTTCGCGGCGTGGGGCGAGCACGCGCTCGACATCGTCGCAGACCACGATCTGGAGTTCAGCATGGGCGAAGGCTCTCCGCTTGCGCGCCTGTACGACGCCGACGCGTGGGTGCTGTTGCTCGGCGCGGGGTTCGACTCGAACACCAGCTTCCACCTTGCCGAGTACCGCGCGCAGTACGCGAAGAAGGAGACCGTGCTGATCGGGGCGCCGGTCCTGACCGACGGGCATCGGCGCTGGAAGGCGTTTCGCGATATCAACTACGACGCGGACGACTTCGCCGAGATCGGGCGGGCCTTCGTGAAGCGGCACAAGCAGGAGGTGCGGGTCGGCCGGGTAGGTAACGCGGAATCGCACCTGTTCCGTCAGCGGGTAGCCGTCGACTTTGCCGCGCAGTGGATGCACACTCACCGCCGGTAGCGTCGGCGTCGCGCTACGCCTCTTCGATGATGTGCGCGAGCAACCGGTACGCCGCGTTCAGCGCTTCGTGATCGACCGGGAGCTCGGCGATCTCATCGGCGCACTGTTCGAGCGACCCCAGGCTCTCCGACACCGCGGTGTAGAAGTCGCGAAGCGGCTTGAACCAGTACCTGCCGTCGCCATCGGTCTGAAGCGACAGGAAGCCTACCGCTCGGCCGCTCTTCTTGGTCTGAGTCATCTTCATCAGGAAGCCCAGGTCGGCGACAAGCGCGCTCGCGTCGCCTGGTATCGCGTAGCTGGCGGTCCGGGGCCAGTCGCCGACAAGGTCGCTACGCGGATCGATATGACGCGCGATCTTCATGATGTCGGCAACGCGCGCGCCCGACAGGATGACTCGTCCTCCGTCCAGAAGATTACCCTTCACGGCGTGATGGTGGGGCAGGACCGTCGGCTCGTTGCGCAGCGCGTCAAGCAGGCTGTCCCAGTGGATGACCGCGATCTTCTTCTTGCCCTTACCCTTGCCCGCGGTGAGCGGAAAGTCGCGCGACCCGATCCGGATCGTCATGCTCGTGTCGCGCTGCTTTCTGACCGGTCCCTTCTTTCGTCCTCCCGATCCCGACTCCATCTCCAGCAGCGTTTCGACGAGCGACGGTGACACGGCGCGGACCCAGTTCTCCTGGAGCGGAGAGACCGAGCGCGCGTAGGTTCGGCTGGTTCTGACGATCTCTCCGGCGACGATGAAGCGCGGAGACTCGCGGAACATCACCGACCCGGGATGGATCAGAATTCGATCGGCGGTCAGACTGTTGTAGCTGTCGCGTCCGCTCTGAACGCAGACGAACTGGATGAGCCCCTTGCCGACCGCGCACAGGTAGTCGGCGCATGCTCCGCCGCCGGTCACCGGGACGCCGAGCGCTCCGACTATCTCGTCGAGCTGCTCCTTCACGTTGCGGATCTCCGCCATCGTTCGTGGATCGAGGTATCGGCTGTCGCAGAACTTCTCCTTGTGCGGCGCGTCAACGTACGCGGTGAACAGGCGGAGGTAGCTCACGAAGTCGCCCAGGTCGTCGCGATAGCGATGGTGCGCGTGGCGCGCCTCGATCTCCTCTCCGAGCGGAAGCAGGAACGGCGTATTGGTCGACAGGAACGCCGCGGCGGTTATCGCCTCGTCGATCACGTCGGGATAGCGCTTGATCGCTTCTACGATCACGCGCGAGTGGCGCGGCAGCAGCGGAAACTCGGCCATCATCCGTCCGGTATCGGAGAGGCTGTTGTCGGGTTCGAGCGCGTCGAGCAGCAGCAGGCTCTCAACCGCGGAGGCGATTCCGGCGGCGCCGGGTGAGCTGATGAAGTCGAAGCGCTGAAAGTCGGTGATCCCGAGCTCGGCCATCCGCAGCACCACTTCCGACAGGTCGGTCCGGTAGATCTCTTCGGTCGTGAACAGCGGCCGCCGCTCGTAGTCTTCGCGCCGGTAGAGTCGATAGCACGTTCCCGGCTGCGTCCGACCGGCGCGGCCTTTGCGCTGGTTCGCGCCCGCGCGCGAAATCGGACCTTCGACGAGCGAGCTCGTGTACGTGCGCGGGTTGTAGTAGTTCATCTTGACCAGGCCCGAATCGATCACGCTCGTGATCCCGTCTATCGTCACGCTGGTCTCTGCGATGTTCGTGCTGATGACGACCTTCGTCTTGCCCTCCGGTGCCGGAGGGAAGACCGCCTCCTGCTCCTCCTTGCTGAGCCTGCCGTAGAGCGGCAGGATGTGCAGCCGTTTGTGGTACGGCTGCATCCCGAGCGCGACCGACGTGTCCTTGATCGCGCGCTCCCCGGGGAGGAAGACCAGGATGTCGCCCGGGCGCTCCTCGTCGGCCAGGCGCGTGACGACCTTGACGACCGCGTCGACGAGCGCCTCCGGGTCGCCGTCGCGCGCCGGAGGGTCGTAGACGATCTGAACCGGGTACATCGGCGTATCGATGCGCACGACCGGGCACGAATCGAAGTACTCGCTGAAGATCTCCGCGTTGATCGTCGCCGAACTGATGATCACTTTGAGCTCCGGCCGCCGTCGCAGCGCCCGCTTCAACAGGCCAAGGATGAAGTCTATATTGAGGCTGCGCTCGTGCGCCTCGTCGACGATGATCACGCTGTACTGCAGGAGGTCGTAGTCGAGCTTGATCTCCTGGAGCAGGATGCCGTCGGTCATGATCTTCAGGCGCGTGTCGTGACCCGTCCTGTCTTCGAAGCGCATCTTGTAGCCGACCGTCTTGCCGAGCTGTTCGCCGAGCTGTCGCGCGATGAACTCGCTCACGCTGACCGCCGCGATCCGGCGTGGCTGCGTGACACCGATCATGCCGTTGCGATCGTAGCCGGCCTCGTGCAGGATGATCGGCAGCTGCGTCGTCTTGCCGCTACCGGTCGGGCTTTCGACCACGATCACCTGATGCGATTCGAGCGCCGAGAGTATTCGCTCGCGCTGCGCGTATACCGGAAGGTCGTGCGGGTGCATGGAGACGAGACTACCACGGCGGGCCCGGTGAGTCAGCATTGCGCGCGAAGGGTAGGGCTGCTATAAAGAACCATGCAACTGACAGCACCCACGCCCGACCGGATCGACGCGCTCGCCGGCCTTTTCGCCGTGACGTTCTCCGACTACTGGGACCGCCGCCGCTACGTGCACGACGGCTACATCGCCGACAGCCCGTACGACTGGGCCGCGTCGCGGATCGGCGTCGAGGACGACCGCATCGTCACGCACTTCGGTGTGTGGGACTTCGGGATGCGCATCGGGTCGGCCGAGTGCAGGATGGCCGGCATCGGCGCTGTCGAGACGCACGATGAGTACCGCAAGCGCGGCCTGATGGCGCAGACCGCCGCCGATTGCGTGTCGGGGCTCAAGGAGGCCGGCTACGATCTGTCGCTGCTGTTCGGGATCCCCGGCTTCTACCATCGGTTCGGCTACGTGCGCAGCTTCGGCGAAGGGACGTTCAGCCTGACCACGCGCGATCTTGCCGAACCCGAGCACGCACCAGAGTACACGCCGTACACGGGTGACGTTGCGTCGCTCGCCGCGATGTACAACGCGGAGAATTCGGGCGTGACCGGCACGTACGTGCGCCCGACGTACCGCAGGAACAGAAAGCCGAAGACGTTCAGGATCTACGCGTTCGACGGCGGCTACGTGGTGGCCGGTCGTGCGCGAGACACGATCGAGCTCTGCGACTGCGCCGGCGATCCGGCGACGATCGTCGCGATTCTCCGCGACCTGGCGGTCCGGGAGCTGTGCACCGAGATATCGCTCGTGTTTCTGCCGCGCCGCTCCCGGCTCGGCGAGTACGTGCAGACGCTCAGCCACCGGTTCACGCTGTCGCGCAACCAGAGCGGCGGACCGATGTTCCGGCTCGTGAATCTCCCGGCGCTCACGAACAAGCTGATCCCGGTTTTCAACGAGCGGCTCGCCGCGGCGGGCGACGGCGTCGACGGCTATTCGGGTACGGTTGTGCTGCGCGGACACGATGAGGCGGTGTCGCTCGTGATAGCCGGCGGAACGGTCTCCCGGATGGAACCGATCGAGCACTCGCGTGCGGCCGACGGCGCCACGACCAGACGCTCCGGCGTTATAGACGCGGGGCACGCGCTGGTCCGGTTCTTCGTCGGCGACGACCATCCCGACCGGATATGCGCGCAGACCGGCGCTACGATCTCCGGTGACGCGCAGTGGATCGCGCCGATCCTCTTCCCGGATCAGGAGCCGTCGACGATTCTGTGGGACCGGTTCTGACGCGGTCGGTTACACAACGCGCGCGATGAGCGCCGCAGCTTCGTCGATCGACAGGCCGTCGTGGTTCGCGCGCTCGGACAGCACGCGCACCGTCACCGTTCCCGACGCAAGCCCGTCGGCGTCGGTGAGGATCGCCGTCGGTATACCCTTCTTTTCGGCGAGCGAGTACTGCTGTCCGATCTTCCGCGCCTCCGGATACACATCGACCGCGATCCCGTGCGACCGGAGCGCGTCGGCGATCGCGTGGTAGCGCGACAGGAGCGCTTCATCGGAGTACAGAACGATCGTGTCGGCTGCCCGCGTCGACGACGACGCGATGCCGAGCTCTTCGAGCCCCGCCATCAACCGATCGAGTCCGATCGACGCGCCGACCCCCGGCAGCCTCTCCTTCGTGTAGAGCGACGCGAGGTCGTCGTACCGTCCGCCCGAGCAGACCGACCCGATCTGCGGCAGATCGTCCAGGAAGGTCTCGAACACGATTCCCGTGTAGTAGTCGAGTCCGCGCGTGATCGACGGGTCGACGACGATCCGGTCCGCGATGCCGAGCGCGCCGGCGCACTCGACGACCGCGCGCAGACGCGCGATTTCGGCCCGCGCATCGGGCACGAGCCGCTCGAGTTCGTCTACGATCCGTGCGTTGACGTCGCTTCCCGCGCTCGTTTCGCGTCCCGAGCCTACCTTGCCGGCGTCCACGAACTCGAGTACCCGGTCGCGCCCTTCGGCGCCGACGAGCGCGTCGAGCTCTTCGGACACGCGGTCGCGGCCGATCTTCCGCAGCTTGTCGACGATGCGCAGGACTTCCTCGCCGTCGGAGCCGGCGCCGATCGCACGCAGGAGCGCGTTGAACAGACCCCGGTGCGACAGGTGCACGTGGACGCCGTTGACGCCCATCGCGGCGAACGCGCGGTCGATCATCAGCACGATCTCGAAGTCTGCGCTCGCACAGTCGGTGCCGACCGTGTCGAAGTCGCACTGGATGAACTCGCGGTAGCGGCCGCGCTGCGTATTCTCTCCGCGAAACGCCTTGGCCATGTGGAAGCGCTTGAACGGCAGGTAGAGCTCGTGCAGATGCGCCGCCATGAATCGCGCGAACGGAACGGTCAGGTCGTAGCGCATCGCGACGTCGCGCCCGCCGTTGTCGTCGAACCGGAAGATCTGCTTGTCGGTCTCGCCCCCCCCCTTGCCCAGGAGGATCTCGGTGTACTCGAGGATCGGCGTGTCGATCGGGACGAACCCGAAGCGCGCGAACGTTTCAGCGAGTAGATGCATGATGCGCTGGCGCTCGGCCTCGTGCCACGGCAGGATGTCTCGGAAGCCTTTCAGGACGCGCGGTTCGATCGTCTGGTCGCTCATGAGGAGTTGAGACTACCGCGATAGCCCTTCGCGTTCAAGAGCGAATTGCTTGCGTTCTGCGCGTTTTGACGGCATAATCACCCGCAATCGGTCGGCGGCCGAAACGGAGGGGCTATGTCATTCGACTGGACGCTGTTCATTCACGTCGGCATCATATCTGCTGCGCTCTTGTTCGCGACGTTCCTGAGGACCAGGCTCGGCTTCCTGCAGCGCTATCTGATACCGAACGCGCTGACGGCCGGGTTCATCCTGCTGCCGCTCTACAACTTCGTCTTTCCGATGCTCGGCCTTGACTCGATGACGCTCGAAGCGCTCACGTACCATCTGCTGAGCGTGTCGTTCGTCGCGATGAGCCTGCGCAAGGCGCCCAAGCGCCCGGCAGACGGGCGCATCTTCGCGACGTCGGTCGCGGTGCTGTCCCAGTACGCGATCCAGACCGTCGTCGGTCTGCTCCTGACCTGGCTGCTGATATCAACGATCATGCCCGACCTCTTCCACAGCTTCGGCTGGCTGATGCCGCTCGGGTTCGTGCTTGGGCCAGGGCAGGCGTTCAGCATCGGCGACGGGTGGCGCGTCGCCGGGATCGAGGGAGCAGGGAGCATCGGGCTCACGTTCGCCGCGCTCGGTTTCATCGTGTCTGCGTTCGGGGGTGTCTTCCTGATCCATTACGGGCGACGCAAGGGCTGGCTCGCCCCCGAGTTCGTTGAGATCCTCAACAAGCAGGGTGTCAAGCGCGGCGTGTACCCGCGCGGCAGCTCACTCCCGGTCGGGTCGCTTCTCACGAGCGAGACCGAAGCGGTCGACTCGATGACGCTCAACGCGGGGCTCGTGATGCTCTCCTACTTCGTCGCGTACATCATCCTCGAGGCGCTCCAGTCGCTGCTCGGTCTGGCCGGGGAGGCCGGAGCACGGCTTGCGGCGAACCTGTGGGGTATCAGTTTCATCTTCGCGGCTGTGGCCGGCCTGGGGATCAAATCGCTGCTGACGGTGTTCCACTCGGACCACATTCTGGACAATCAGACGCTCAACCGCGTCAGCGGCTTCGCGGTCGACTATATGGTCACCGCGGCGATAGCGGCGATTTCGCTCGTCGTCGTGTCGCAGTACTGGCTGCCGATCGTGCTGCTGTCCGGGGTCGCTACGATCCTGGTGTTCATCCAGGTGCCGTGGTTCTGTTCGCGGATCTTCCGCGACCACCAGTTCCACCGGATGCTTGTGATCTTCGGCGTGTCAACCGGAACGCTCAGCACGGGGCTCGCGCTGCTGCGTATCATCGATCCCGACTTCGAGACGCCGGTCGCCAGCGACTACGCGTACGCGTCGGGCATCACGTTCTTGCTCGCGATCCCGTTCATCCTGTCGATCAACCTCCCGGTTCGTGCGTACGAAACGGGCGACATGACCTACTTCTGGCTCGCGCTCGGGGTTGCCGCCGCGTACGTGCTGTTCGTATTTGTCGCGTACCTGGCGCTCGCCAGAAAGAGAGCGTTCGCGAACGGGTCGGAGATCTGGCATCGCGATTGACGCCGCCGATGGCCGATCATCGCTCG
>SKVA01000196.1 GCA_007129695.1 Spirochaetaceae bacterium
CCTCACGATCGGTCTGGTACTGCTCGCGATCGCGTTCGCGACTCTCTATCGCTCGGAGGCGTACGCGCTCAACCTGCTCATCATGGTGCTGATGGGTGCGGGCATGGGCGGGGCCGAGGCGGTAACCGACGCGCTGCTGTTGGACATGCACACCAGAAATGAGAGCCGCTACGTCGTGATCAACCACTTCTTCGTGTCGATCGGATCGGCGGTGATCGCGCTCTACCTGATGCTCCTTGACCTGGACTGGTCGGGCGCGCTCTTTCAGGTGGCCGCGACGATCGGAGCGCTCGCGCTGCTCGCCGCGTTCCTCAGGCCCCCCGAGCATCCGCGCGCGGTGCTCAAGCCGGCCGACATCGTCGCGACGCTCCGGCAGGACTCATCGATCGTTCTGCTCTTCGTGAGCGGCGCGTGCGCGATAGGCCTCGGGATCGGATCGACCGGCATCATCGCGAGCTATCTCTCCGAGCTCCGTGGCTTCGCGCCGGGGGCGGCCCAGCTCGGGCTCCTGCTCTTCCTGTCGGGCATGGCGATCGGTCGCATCATTTTCGGTCTTCTGGTCCCGCACGGCCGCGCGCGCGGGATCGTATCGGTCGGGTTCGTCGCAGCGGGGCTCCTCCTGTCCGCGCTCTACCTGATCGCGCTCCCGGTCTGGGTGGTCTACCCCCTCCTGCTCCTGTGCGGAATGTCGGTCGCACCGCTCCTTCCGTTGACGATCGCTCTGGCGGGTCTGCGGTTTCGTCACATCGCGGGCACCGCGATGGGCGTGATCAAGGTCGCGATCCCCGTCGGCGGCATTCTTTTCCCGTCGCTCATCGGCCTGGTCGCAGATACGGTATCGTTCTCCGTCGCGCTCTACGCGTTCCCGGTGATCGCGATCATCGGCGTGATCGGGACGGTGGTGCCGGAGCGGGGGTAGGCGGGCCGCTCGCCGTGTCGTTCGAAGCTTGCCGCCTCGTTCTGTCCAGCCGCGCTCAATCCGCGCGCCACACGATGCCGCGCAGGTAGTGCGACTCGGGGAAGCTTGACAGGACCGGGTGGTCGGGCGACTGGCTGAGCCAGCCGACCGAGCGGATCTCGCGTCGCGCGTCGAGCGCGCCCCACGCGCACGCGGTCGACAGCTCCTGCCATCCGACCGCCGCGGCGCACGAGAAGACGATCAGATGTCCGGCGGGCTGCAGGTGCCCAAGTGCGTGGAGGACGAGGTCCTTGTACGCGCGAAGCGCGGCCGCCACGTCGCGCTCACCGCGCGCCATCTTCGGCGGGTCGAGCACGATCGCGTCAAACCGCTCGGTCGTCGTCCGCAGGTAGTCAAAGACGTCGGCGCGGGTGAAGGAGATCTGCCGGCCGGCGCGGTTGAGCGCCGCGTTGCGCTCGACGAGCGGTCCGGCCGCCTCGGCGCTGTCGACGCAGATCACCTCGGCGTCGGTGGCCGCGCACGCAAAGCCACCCGAGTACGAGAACGCATCGAGGAGGCGGCCCTTCCCGACGGCCTTGCCGACGACCTGGCGGTTGGTCCGCTGGTCGAGGTAGAACCCGGTTTTCTGCCCGGCGGTCAGATCGGCGGCGAACCGGAGATCATCTTCATTGAACTCGACCGGACCCTCCGGCGGCGAACCGGCGATCCACTCGTCGACCCGCTCGAGGCGGTCGCGCGGCCCGACCACCGGATCGGTCACCGCGCGCAGGCGCTCGGCGCCGGTTGCGTCGAGGAGCGCGGATGCGATGGTCGCCCTCCGGTCGACGGCGGCCTTCGTGCCGAGCTGGACGATCACGGTATCGGCGTAGCGGTCGGCCGCGACCCCCGGCAGGCCGTCGGCCTCGCCAAAGACGAGCCGGACCGCTTCCTCGGGCGCGGTCGCCGGCCGGCGGGCAACTGCCGCGCGTACCGCGCGCGCAAGCCACGCGTCGTCGGGCTCCGTCGACTCATCCCAGGAGAGGAGTCTCACCGGCGTGTGCGCCCGCTCGTCGTACCAGCCCCACGCGACGAACCTTCCGTCAGCGGCGCGGACGCACGCCACGTCCCCATCGCCCTCCACACGGCGCACGGCTCGCGGAAGGACCCACGGGTGGCGGCGCATCGGCTGCTTCTCCTTGCCGGGATGAAGGGTGATGGTTCGCATGGCGCTCAGCGTATCACGGCCGCCCAGCTCCTGACCATCTCACGTTGGGCTTCGGTCTCCGGCGACTCGCAGTCGGCGTCCGGGGTGTGCGCTCGCAGCGCCGTCACGCGATTGAGCGCGGCCTCACCGACCGCGACACCGTGGCGCGCGAGCCAGCAGCCGACCACGGTTCCGGTCCGTCCGCGTCCGCCCCAGCAGTGCACGTAGATCGGCTCGCCCGATTCAATCGATGCATCGATCGTGTCCAGAATATCGCGCATGGTGTCGCGTGTCGGGATCCCCATATCGCGGACCTGAATCCTGACGCACCGCGCGGTCGTGCCGAACCGCGCCGTCTCTTCGATCATCATCTGGTCGTACCGCGTGAACGGACGATCTTCGTGATCGCGCTCGTCGGGTTCCATCAGGTTCACGACGGTGCGGATTCCGGCGGCAACCAGCGCGCGGATCCGGTGACGGGTGCTCGACTGATCGGGGGTTCCCGGGTACGCTCCGGCGAGCAGGTGTGGGTACGCCACCCAGTACGACCGATCGAACGGAACGACCGTCGGGGCTCCACCGCTCATGCGTCAACGCGCCCCACGATCTCGATTCGGTCGCCCGGTTCGGTGTCAATCTCGACGATCGGCCCGTGCTCGGTCGCGGTGCTCGGCGAATGTGGTCCACCGCCACGCACGCTCTCATCCCGGCGGTGAACGCGAACGGTCGCCTCCGGCGTCGGCCCCGCGATCCTGAGCCTGCCGCCACGCCGGGCGTCGACCTCGACCCGCCAGCCTTCGTCCCGGTTCCACCAGCCATCCACGATGAAGCCGCCCGGCGCGTGCATGCGGGAGAACGACGCGTGATCCCAATCCGACGGTATCGCCGGAAACACGCGCAGCACGCCACGACGCGAGTGGAACACCATCTCCTGTACCGCGGCGACGCCGCCCATCGCGCCGTCGGTCTGCATCCGCTCGGCCTGCTGGAGGATCGCCGCGCCCGTCGCGCCGTCGCGCGAACCGGCCGGCGCCGCGCTGCCACTCGGCAAGCCCCCCGGACCGACGATCGGCGGTGCACCCATCAGCGTGACGCCGTTGAGCACCGCGTCGTGCATCGACGCTCGGCCCTGGTTCGTGAAGACGCGTCGCCAGATCTCCAGGAGGAGCTGCGCGCCGTCGCCGTTACCAATCCGTGAGTGGAGTTGCGACGCCCAGCTCATGCACCATCCCGACCAGAGCCCCATGCCCGTTTCGATCCAGTGGCGCAGCGAGTTCGCGACCACCGGTCGCCACGCGTCTTCGTCGATGTCGATCGTGTCGAACGGCGCAATCCCCGCCAGATGCGAATGGTGGCGGTGGCTCTCTTCCAGGTCGACCCCCTCCCACAGCGCGATCCTTGCGTCCTCGGGCGGGCGTGCGTCGGGGGACGGCCCCTCGCCTGTCGTAGGATGTACCAACGCCGCGGCCGGCAGCCGCGTCAGAATGTCGGCCCAGGCCGGTTCGGCCCGGACGCCGAGCGTCGCTGCCGCGGCAAGGAGGTTCTCGCAGAGGCGGCGGATCGCCGCAAGCTGAAAGCTCGCGTTCGCTCCCCACGCGTTCATTGCCGATCCGCGGTACTCGGGCGAAACGCTGACGGGCAGCTTCAACATGTCGCCGTCGTCTTCGAGCATCGCGCGGTAGACCGCGAGTGTGCCCTGCATGAACGGGTACGCCCGTTCCCGCAGGAAGCCAATGTCGCCGGTGTAGTCGGCGTAGTCGTACATCATCTGCGCGACCCACGCGGTGCACGCGTGATCGATCGTGCCGGTCCAGAACGACCCCATGCACGTGCACCGGTCGTCGACCGCGTGCGGCAGCATATACCCGTCGTCGATTCCGACGAAGTGACGAGCATTCTGTCGCAGCTGGTCGCGCCACGACCAGACCAGATCGAAGAGCGGCACCAGATGGTCGAGCGCGCCGCACCGGAATGCCGGCGAGTAGCACATCTGCACGTTGATGTTGAAGTGGTAGTCGCTCGACCACGGCGGGAAGTCGTACTCCTCGATCCACGGTCCCTGGAGCGTTGCGGCGACGCCCGCCGGATTCGTGAGCCCGGCGAAGCAGTAGAGCCCGAAGTCGTGGATCTCCTGAAGCGTCGGGTTCGGCAGATCGATCGCCGCAACGCGGTCCCAGTATCCGGCCCACCACGCGCGGGTCTGCGCGCGCAGCGCGCCCACGCTGTCGGAGCCGTCGCCGACACCCGTCCCCGGAGCCGCCACCGACGCGTCGAACGCGCCGGCGAACCGGTCAACGCGCATCACGATCGCGTCACGGCTCGTCCGCCACGCTACCGACACTCCCGGGTCGGCCGGCAGCTGCCAGTGCCACCCGGCGACATCCGCTCCGACGGTGAAGCGTTCCGGCGCGGTGAAGGAAAGCGAGGCCAGCCGCTCGCCGAAGATGTCCCAACTGGTTACCGGCGAGACAGCCTCGACGTCCGACGTGCCGCAGAGCCACGCCACGTCGCGCCGGGGATGAAGACCGATCTCGATGCGTTTGGGCGCACCATTGTGGCTGTACCATACCGAAACAGACCCGTCGCGAAGCGATAGCTCTGCGCCTTCGAGCGTGCATCCGCGGGCAAGCGTCAGATCAATCCGTCCAACGGGAACAACCGACGGTCGGGCTGGAACGCCGGGTCTGCCTTCGGTCGCCGGCCTGAATATCGTTCTTATTCCCGCTTCGTCTCCGGCTTCCAGGCACTCGCGAATAGCCCGGTAGTTCTGGTCGGCAGTCCACGGCATGCCGCCACGGTGATCCCAGAGATCGGCACGGCCGATCGTGATGCGTAGCGTGCGAGTATCGCCCCAGACCAGCAGGCCGGTGCGTGCGTTTCCGAGTGGGACGCCGGTGTGTGTGCGGGGTAGTGGAAAGCTCCATGAAAGCGTGTTCGTCATATCGCCTGACGATGCCGGTCGACCGTCCGCGTGTCAAGGCGAACTGACTGGTGCCGATTTTGTTTATTGTACCTGACGGTAGGACTGCACCGGCGGAGCCCTCTACGCCCGCAGATGCGCGGGCAGCATCCGCGGCGGCAATGCCACCGTTCGTACGACCACCTTGCCCTGCTTCACGCGTATCGCCGGCGGGTTTGTGTACTCGTGCTGCCAGATCCGCCTGATCCACTCGTGACCACTCGTCGAGTGCGACCATACGTGGCGGTGCGTGAACAGCCGTGAGAGCCGGTCCCGTACCGCCTGGCCGTCGATCGCGGCCATCGCGGCGTGCGTTGTGCAGGAACCAACGTCCACAGTGTCGGCCACCCGATGTGGTGTCAGGAAGTTGTGCGCGACGACGAACACCGCTGTCCGTTCCATCTGACAGTTCACTTCGCGACCCTGGCGAACCGTCTCGCGCACGTGCTCAGCCATGTTCTTGCGCATCTGTCGGTCGACGTAATTCACCGCGAACAGCGGGTTTCTCACCGTGCGCGCCGCCCGTGAGCTGACCCGCATGTGTTCAATACGACTATCCTTCACCCGCAGCGCGAGCTCGGGCACCGCCTTCAGCGCGACCGGATAGGCGCGGTGCTTGTCGCTGGCGATCCTGATGCCGCCCGGCCTGTCGGCGGCGGTCGTGATCGCCCCAGCCAGATCGCGGAGTACCACCGTCGTATCTTCAGCGATAGAGGTAACGGGCTTCCACAGCTGATCGATGCGCTCGCGCTGTCGCCTCTGGTAGGGTCGCATCGCACCCGACCGTCGCAGCAGCGTGTGCACCGCCGCGTAGATGAACTGGCTCTTCGAGCCGACCACCTGCGTGATGTTGTTCGGGTGGTACTGGCTGCGCGTGTACGACTGAAACCCGTCGAGCACGAGGTTCTCCTTCAGATCGACGCCACTGAGCGCCTCGTCCATCACCGACAGCGCGTTACGCGCGAGCCGCCGCGTGCGGTTCTCGATCACCCGGTAGCATACGTCGATGCATCTGCCGGTCTGGCGCAGCCCGTCGCACCCGTAGAGGTGCTCGAGCAACCACGGTAGATCTATCGTCGAGTGCGTCCAGTAGTGCACGCTGAACGTCTGTGTCGAGCAGGTCTTCCCGCACGCGCGACAGCGAAACCGCTGGACCGCCCCCCGGCACTTTGTCATGAACGAGCCGAATCGCGTGTACCACTCGTCACACGCCGCCGATGACCGATCGTGGTAGCGGCACGCTCTGTTCGGACAGAATTCGGGCTTCAGTATCTGTGAGTCCATGGCGGATCACCTCCACCCTATTACTCACCCGCTTTTCGTCTGCTGCTTCAACTCCGGTCAACAAAATCGGCACCAGTCATTGCGAGTTCCAAAATCCACGCGTGAACAGCACAAGGACCGTGTAGATCTCCAGCCGGCCGGTGAGCATGATCGCGCTCAGGAACCACTTGATGTAGTCCTGGAAGAACGCGTAGTTCTCTACCGGTCCGATCCGACCGAATCCGGGGCCGATGTTCCCGAGCGTCGCCAGGGCAGTCGTGACGCTGGTCAGCAGGTCGTGGCCGCCGCTCGCGACGACTATCGTTGTCGCTATGAGCCCGAAGACGTAGAGAAACGCGAACCCGGCGATCGAATAGACGATCGACTTGCGCAGAGGCTGGCCGTTCATGCGCAACGCAAAGACCCCGCGCGGATGGAGCAGGTAGCGCATCTCGTTGAACCCGAGCCTGATAATCGTGACGATACGTACGACCTTGATACCGCCGCCGGTCGACCCGGCCGAACCGCCGATGAACATCAGCGCGAACAGAAGCCCCTGCGCGAAGTCGGGCCACAGCGCGAAGTCGGCGGTCGCGTAGCCGGTCGTCGTGAGGATGCTCGCCGACTGGAAGCCGGCGAACCGGAAGCTCTCCGCGACCGAGTCGTACGTGCGGCCGTAGAGTGTGACCGCGATCGCGACCGTGGCGACGGCGAAGATCCCCAGATACGCTTTGAGCTCCGTGTTCCGTGCAAACGACCCGAAGTGGCCCATCAGCGCGCGGTAGTAGAGGATGAAGTTTACCCCCGCTGCAAGCATGAACACCGTTATCACGACGTCCACGTAGGCGCTCTGATAGTGCCCGACGCTGGCCGCACGCGGGCTGAAGCCCCCCGTTGCGAGCGTCCCGAACGTGTGCGTCAGCGCGTCGTACAGCGACATCCTGCCGAGCATCAGGAGCGCCGTCTGAAGGACGGTCAGCCCGATGTAGATGAGCCACAGGATCTTCGCGGTCTCGGTGATCTTCGGCGTGAGTCGGTCCATCGATGGGCCAGGCGCCTCTGCCTTCATGATCTGGTAGCCGCCGACGCCGAGCAGCGGCAGGATCGCGACCGTCAGCACGATGATCCCCATGCCGCCGAGCCAGTGCGTGAGCGACCGCCAGAAGAGCAAGGAACGCGGCAACGCTTCGATGTCGGTGAGTATTGTCGCGCCGGTTGTCGTGAATCCGCTGATCGTCTCGAAGAACGCGTCGACGAACCGCGGGATCTCTCCGGAGATCACGAACGGGAGCGACCCGACTGCGGCCGCGGAGAGCCAGCTCGCGGTCACAAGGAAGAAGCCCGACTTCATCGACATCGACTCGCGCCGTCCGCGGGTCAGCAGGAGCAACAAGCCTGCGGGCAACGACACCGAGCCAATTGGCACCAGAAATGCCGCGTAGAGCGCCGATTCCCGCGATGCCACCGCGACGATGAGCGGCGCGAACATGAACGCAACGATGATGAGCAGGAGCGCGGCGAGCACGCGCGCGATCAGCGTCGCGTTCATGCCGGTCCGGTGAACAGCTGCTGCAGCGGCTCGATCGACTCGCGCCGGCTGATTACGATGACTCGGTCTCCTCCTTCGAGCGTCTGCGCGCCGTCAGGAACGCGGGTCTCACCCTTGCGAAGCAGGCTTACGATCAGCGTGTCGCGCGGCAGCTTCAGATCGCGGATCGCGGTGCCCGACGCGATGCTCTGCATGTCCACGCGGATGTCCATCACCTCGAGCTCGCCGTTGGCGATCGAATGGACGCTGCGGACGTTGCCGCGACGGACGATCCGCAGGATCGAGTTCACCATGCTGTTCTTGATGCTGACCGGCACGTCGACGCCGAGTTGTGATGCGATTCGGGTGTAGTTGGTCTTGTTCACGAGCGCGATCGACCGGCGGATGCCGATTGACTTGGCGTACACCGCCGCTATCAGATTGAGTTCCTGGTTCCCGGTGACCGCGACGATCAGGTCGGAGTTTGCGAAGTGTTCCTCCTCGAAAACGCCTTCATCGCTCACGTCGGCGTGGATCACGAGCGCGTCCGACAGCGTCTGCGATAGCTCCTTGCACCGCTCGTAGTCGCGGTCGACGATCTTGACGCTGTACCGACGGCGCGCGGTCGCGGCGCGCAGCAATCGGCCGATGATGTTCGCCGGTCGTTTGTCTTCGAGGAGAAACGACGCGACGCGCTGCCCGACCTTTCCGCCCCCGACGATGACGATCTTCCGAATCTCCGCCTTCGGCTTGCCGATGCGCTGGTAGAGTCGATCGAAGTGGTCCTCGGTCGCTACCAGATAGAGCAGGTCGCCCGGTTCGATCCGCGTCTGTCCGGCCGGGATCATGAACTCGTCGTTTCGGAGGATGATCGCGACCAGGAACGGGACGTCGACATCGCGTCCGATCTCTGCGAGTGTGCGATTCGCGAAGATCGATCGCTCTTCCACTGTGAGGTGGCGCATCTGCGTCGACGACTGATCGAAGAGCACGATGTCGCTGACCGCCCCGTGCTCGATCGTGCGGATGATCGACTCTGCGGCCACGATCTCCGGGTTCACGATGTAGTCGATACCAAGGAAGTTGCGCTGAGCGAGCCCGGAGCTCGAGTAGTCGATGTTCCGTACGCGCGCGATCTTGCACGGGACGCTGAACTCGCTTTCGACGAGCGCGCACGAGATCAGGTTCACTTCGTCGTTGTCGGTCACCGCGACGAAGAAGTCGGCCTCCGCGGTTCCGGCGTCGCGGAGGACTTGGACGCTGTTTCCCTGGTCGGTGATCACCATGCAGTCGAGCCGGTTCGACGCGAGTCGCGCCTGTTCAGGATCGCGCTCGATCAGCACGACGTCCTTCTTCTCGTCGATGAGTTGCATCGCGAGTTGCGTGCCGACGGCGCCCGCGCCGACGATGACGACCTTCATGACTCCCAAGCGTACCGGCGGCCGGGATCGGTGTCAAATCTTGAGCGCGGCGCCGCGATAGCGTCGCTGGTCCGTCCCCGACGAATCTGATACGATTTCGGCATGGCTCAGACAGTCGATGACAAGAAGGTCATTTATTCGATGCACCGCGTCTCCCGGTCTCACGGAACGCGCCAGGTACTCAAGGACATCACGCTCGGCTACTTCTACGGCGCGAAGATAGGCGTGCTCGGGCTCAACGGCGCGGGTAAGTCGAGCCTCCTTAGGATCATGGCGGGCATCGACGACGATTACATCGGCGACATTGCGGTCGCTCCCGGTTACACGATCGGCTTCCTGGAGCAGGAGCCCGATCTTGCCGCCGGCAAGACCGTGAGGGAGATCGTCAGCGAGGGAGTGCAGGAGATCGTCGATCTCCTTGCGGATTTCGATCGCGTCAACGAGGCGTACGGAGACCCCGACGCCGACTACGATAAGCTCGGCGAAAAGCAGGCCGCGCTCCAGGAGAAGCTCGACGCGGTCGGCGCTTGGGACCTGGACGCACGACTCGAGCTTGCGATGGACGCGTTGCGCTGTCCGCCCGCCGATCAGGTCGTCGACGTGCTCTCTGGCGGTGAACGGCGCCGCGTGGCGCTCTGCCGTCTGCTGCTAAGGAAGCCCGATATCCTGCTGCTCGATGAGCCGACGAACCACCTTGACGCCGAAACCGTCGCGTGGCTCGAGCGCCATCTGCGAGATTACGCCGGCACCGTGATCGCCGTCACGCACGACCGGTACTTCCTGGATAACGTTGCGGGTTGGATCCTCGAGCTCGATCGAGGTGAGGGCATCCCGTGGAAGGGTAACTACTCGAGCTGGCTCGAACAGAAGCAGATGCGGCTGCAGCAGGAAGAGAAGGGCGAGAGCCAGCGGCAGAAGACGCTCGAGCGCGAGCTCGAGTGGGTGCGGCTGAGCCCGAAGGGACGCCACGCGAAGTCCAAGTCGCGCATCACGCACTACGAGCAGCTTCTTGCCGACGGCGCACGCGAGCGCGAGCGCGAGACCCGGTTGGTCCTGCCCTCGGGGCCGCGGCTCGGGAACGTCGTGATCGAAGCGGCCGCGGTCCGTAAGGCGTTCGGCGACAAGCTGCTGTTCGAGGATCTGTCGTTCATGGTCCCGCCCGGAGCGGTGGTCGGGATCGTCGGCCCGAACGGCGCTGGAAAGACCACGCTGTTCCGGCTGATCATCGGTGAGGAGCAGGTTGACGACGGGACGCTCAGGCTCGGTGAGACCGTGAAACTCGCGTACGCGGACCAGGCGCGCGACAGGCTCGACCCCAAGAAGAGCGTCTGGGAGCAGTTGTCCGACGGGTTGCCGATCATCAGACTGGGCGAGGCGCGCGAGGTCAACTCGCGCGCGTACTGCTCGTGGTTCAACTTCTCCGGGACCGATCAGCAGAAGCCGGTCGGCGTGCTGTCGGGAGGCGAGCGCAACCGGCTCAACCTGGCGCTGATGGTCAAGGAGTGCGCGAACGTGCTCCTTCTGGACGAACCGACCAACGATCTGGACGTCAACACGCTGCGGGCGCTCGAGGAAGCGATCGACGAGTTCGCCGGGTGCGCGCTCGTGATCAGCCACGACCGCTGGTTCCTCGACCGCATCTGCACGCATCTGCTCGCGTTCGAGGACGGGGATGTCGTGTGGTTCGACGGGACGTGGAGCGAGTACGTCGAGGACCGTCGACGGCGACTGGGGTCCGCCGCCGACCGGCCCCACCGCTACGTCTACCGCAATCTGACGCGATAGCGAAACGGGTGGACGCGGCACTCCTGACGCGAAAACTCCGCGCGCTGCGCCGGCTCGAGCGTCGGCTGTCCGGCGGATCGTCGCCGGTGTTCGACTCGTTCTTCTCGTTCGACCGCGACGCGCGCGTCAGGTTTCCGTTCACGGTGCTGCTCGTGTTCGATGACGAGTCGCGCGCCGCAGCGTTTCGCGCGTTCGTTGATGAGCTGTGGATTGGCCGGCTCTCGGGCGGGACGTCGGGCGCTCTGGCGACCGACCGTCGCTCCGCGCTGCTGCAAGCGCTCGAGCTCCCGATCGAAGCAACCCCGCAGGAGATATCCCGCCGATTCCGCGCGCGCGCGCGCGAACTGCACCCCGACCTTGGCGGCGATCACGACCTGATGGTAGAGCTCCTCGCGCTACGGGACGAATCGTTCCTGTTTGAAGATGACTGAAATAGTATTACTTTTGGCATCTTGGAGGTTCTAATGACGAACGAAACGATGTCAGTGACCCGTGTTGGTGCGGTCAGCAGGCCGTGGGGATCGCGAGCGTTGATCGCCGCGATGATGATGGTACTCGCTGCCGGTCTGGCAGTCGCGCAGCCGCGGCCGACCGTTACCGATGCCGGCGATGGATGGAGTCGCGCGGAGCTTGGCGGCGGATTCGTCTTTGAGTGGACGGTCGACGGCGGTGAGATCGAAGGCAGAATTTCGGCCCCGACTACAGGGTGGGTCGCGATCGGGTTCAACCCGACGAACCGGATGCAGGGTGCGACGTACGTGATCGGGTACGTGCAGAACAACACCGTGAACATGCGCCACGACTGGGGGCACACGCCTACCGGCCATCAGGCGGTAACCGCCGCCGGCGGTACCAGCCGGCTGACCGCGATTGGCGGGAGTGAGCGCAGTGGCCGGACCGAGCTGCACTTCAGGCTTCCGATGAACCCGGGCGACCGGTTCTTCTCTCCGATCAAGGCGGGCGAGACCAACACCGTGATCTGGGCGTTCGGACCGAACGGTTCGAACAACTACACCGCGTATCACGCGCAGCGTGGCGCGGTGACGATCGACTTCTGAGTCTGCAGTAACCGGTGGGGTGGTGCACACCCCATCGTGTGGTACAATACCGTATGACTCAACAAACCGCTCCAAAAGGTTCACCCGCAGCAGTCGCGATCCTCGTCGTCGCGATCGGGATGATCGTGTTCCCGCTGATCTGGTGGATGCGTGAGCTGCTTCAGGTGCTCAGTCCACCGCTGGACGCGACGTATGTTGGACTCTACCTTCCTGCTCGCGGCTTTGCGCTCGTCGGATTCGTGCTGATGTTCTACCAGTTCGTGCTGAGTGCGCATCTGCCGCCCCTGGAGCGAGTGTGGAAGCGGCATAAGCTCATCGGTGCACACCGGACGATCGGCAAGATCGGATTCCTGCTGATGCTGCTCCACGGTGTGATGATGCTCACGTACGATCTGGTCCTGATGGGACAGATCGTGCTCTACACCGAGAAGACCCTGGGGTTGATCGCGTTGGTTCTGCTCATGATCGCCGTCGCCGCCGCGTGGTTCTTCAAACCGCTCAGGCTGCCGCTGAAGACCTGGAGAGCGATCCACCTGCTTGCCTACTTCGTCTTCCCGCTCGTGTTCCACCACGGCGTATCGATCGGCACGACACTGAACTCCGCGCGTCCAGTCTACTGGTTGTTCGTGGTGCTCTTCGGCGTGTATGCTCTGCTCGTGATCTACCGGATCGTCCGGCTGTTCACCGATCGGGCGGGGCGAAAGCCGGCTTCGACCTGACGGGGCGTCGTGACCAGTAGACCGACAAGGGAAAGGCAGGAAGCGCATGGAACATACCGATCGTCGTGAGATGGCTCGCGGATCTCTACTGGTCAACGGGTCGGCGCTGAACGCGGGGCTCGGCTCACAGGGGCTCGTCGTCGTCGACACTCGTGGCGAGGCCGAGTACGCGAAGGCTCATGTGCCGGGTGCGCTTTCCTTCCCGGTGACACGACTCTCCGACCCCGAGTCTGACCGGTCGAAGCTCCTTCCGGTCGACGCGATCGCCGGCGCGCTCGGACGCGCCGGGATCCCCGATACCGGTACGCTCGTTCTCTACGACGACAGCGGGCTGGTGCCGTCGGCGCGCGTGTTCTGGGCTCTCGAGCACCTGGGGCGCTCCGACGTGGCGCTGCTGAACGGCGGGTTCACGGCGTGGCGCGCCGGCGGGTACCCCGTTGAGACCGGGGAGCCTGTAGCAGGGGCGACCAGGTTCACGGCGGAGGTCGTACCCGAGCGACGCGCGTGGAAGGACGAGGTGCTCGGTTTGATAGGCCGCGACGGGGTACGAATCGTCGACGCGCGATCGGCCGACGAGTACGCCGGGCGCAGCTCGACCGCCGCCCGCGAAGGACACATCCCGACCGCGGTTCACGTGAACTGGGAGCGGCACATCGCGGGCCTGCTCGATCCGACGTTCAAACCGACCGATGAGCTGCGATCGCTCTATGCAGATGCCGGCGTGACTCCTGATAACCGGGTGATCACGTACTGCAGATCGGGTGCGCGATCGTCGCACTCGTATTTCGTCCTCCGGATGCTCGGGTACGAGCACGTCGCGAACTACGTCGACTCCTGGCTCGAGTGGGGGAACGATCCCGACGTTCCGATCGAGTAGCGTCAGCGACCGCGCGAATCGATGACCCCGCGTGCGATGCGGGTGAAGGCCGGAAAGAACTCGCTCATCCGTTCGTGCGGACCCGGGGCGTCGCCGTGAAGGCCGTCGGTGTATCCGATCGAGCGAAACGCGTCCAGAACCGCCTCGTCGCGCGATGCCACGTGGACCGGGACCGACCGCGTCGCGTCGGGTTCGCGGATGGGTCTCTGCGGCTGGTGATCCCCAAGGATCACGATGATCGGCTCGCTTTCGTGGTCGAGCAGCTCTTCGATGTACTTCGCGATCACGTCGAACACGTAGCGTAGCGATGCGACGTAACCCTCATCCATCTGTGTTCCGCCGGTCCACGTATTGTTGAACGTGAGAATCTGATCGGCACGCTCCGTGTAGACCTCCCCACCGCCGAGTAGCTCCCAGTCGTCGATCACCGGTGGGATCCTGTTGAACGGCGTGTGGCTGCTGACGAGCTGGTAGTAGACCAGAAGCGGGCGGTCGTGGGCCTTGCCTCCGGGAGCGCGTAGCTCGCCGATTCGCTGGTGCGCCCGCCAGATCGAATACTGGTCGGGCGTCGCGACGTAGGAGAAGATCGGTCCGCGGTACCCGATTCGCCGACCGTAGGCGAGCATCGACTCCTCAAACCGGTAGAGATCCCATCCCTCGGGCCACTCGCCGTGCACCGTACCGGGTCGGATCGTGAACGTGTAGTACCCGCCGTTGTGCAGCAGTCCGGTCAGCGTCGGGAG
>SKVA01000328.1 GCA_007129695.1 Spirochaetaceae bacterium
AGGAGCCAGTCGCACTCGTCGCCGCGGGTCGGCGGCGTGTAGGTCTGGAACGACCGGTTCGTCGCGGTGTGGATCGGGTGGAGCGTACCGTAGCGCGGGTTGAACCAGCGCTCGCGCACCTTGCGTCCGCCCATCGCGGTGAGCCGGAGCGAGAACGGCTCGCCCTTCGGCGAGTAGACGAGCGCCACCGAACCGTCGGGAGCGAGGCCCGCACGGATCTTCGCGGCACCGCGGTCGGGCCCGTCGACGACGAACGGCGGTCGGCCGATCCACGCGTCAGCGGCGTCACCCGACGCCCCCGCGACTGCGGCAGAGTCGGCGCCCGCACCGAAGCCGGTGTTCCCCGCGACCGGCCGGAGCTTCCACCAGCCGACCGACTCGAGCAGTTCGCGCATGTAGCCCATCTGCGTCGCGCCCGGATGCGCGATCGCCTTGTGCCAGGGCACGTTCGCGCTGATGATCGGCTTGCGACCCTCGTCGTACATCTGCCAGATATTGTTGTTGCCGTACGTGTGGCCGCACGCGCCGGCGAGGATTGCGCACCACGCGGCGGCTCGTGCGTCGTGGTCGGTGAACCTCACCGCCGGGTTGTTACCCTGAAGGTAGAAGCCGACCGGGATCGACTCGTAGCGCGGTTCGCCGTCGACGGTCGGCATCGGCGGCTCCATCGCGTAGTCGGCGTCGATGAAGATCCCCGTGTCGTGCCCTGCCGCCGCGTGCGACGTCTGGCACATGTGGAAGTCGATCCACGTCGCCCCGTCGAGCTGTTCGCGCGATCGACCCGGGCCGCGCGGGTGGAAGGTGAGAAGGTGCGCGCCGCCGTCACCCGCGGCGAGTCCGGTTGCCATCGCGTCGAGGAGCGCGCGTTCGTCGTCGGTGTCGATGTCGCGGTCGCCGCCGAGGATCCAGATCAGGTCGGACGATGCGTACCGTCTGCCGATCCACTCGCCGAACGCGCGCGAGTTTGCCGCGGTCAGGATTGCCTCATCGGCACCGACGTTCGGCCCGGTCTGCGACGACGCGACCTTCTTCCAGTAGCGTCCCCACGTCGGGAGCATGCCGATCACCAGACCGAGCTCGTTCGCTCGGGCAACGATCGCGTCGACGTGCGCGAAGTAGGGTTCGTTCGGCGTGATCGGCGCGCCCGGCTTCGGGTCGACGAGCGGGAGATCGCCGTTCGCGTTCGGCACCGTGAGCCCGTCGAGCTCGGCCAGGACGACGGCCTGGATCACGGTGAAACCCTTGTCGGCGCGGTCGCGCAGGTACCGCTCGGCCTCGTCGATCGACAATCGGTGAAAGAGCTCCCACGCCGTGTCGCCGATGTACAGAAACGGCCTACCGTCTTCCCGCTGCAGGTACCGCCCGTCCGGCGATACGATGAGTCGCTTGTCCTGTGATGCCATTCCGTCTCCTATGGTTTGAACACGACCTTGAGCGCGCTCCCGTCGAGCGCGGCGCGGATGCCGGCGTCCGCGTCTTCTATCGGCAACGTGTGCGTGACCAGCTTCTCTCCCGATACGCGTCCCGACGCAAGGAGCGCGAGCGATCTACGGAAGTGGCGCGGCGCGAACCGGCTCAGCCCGATCAGCTCGATATTCTGGTAGTGAACGATGTTGAGGTCAACCCCGGGTGCCGAGTTGTCGTGCGGAAGCCCGCCAAAGAGCACGACGCGTCCGCCCTTCGCGACCATCTTCACCGCGTCGACCGGCGCCTGCGGCGACGGATTCGCGGTGATCACGACGGTCGGCCCCAGCCCGTCGGTGAGTTCGGCGACCCGGGCCGCGACATCCTCGCGCGACGCGTCGATGATCGCGTCGGGAGCGAACGCGCGCGCGAGCTCGAGCCGTGCCGCGACGATGTCGCTCATGAAGACCCGGTCCGCGCCCGATGCGCGCGCGATCGCGACGTGGAGGCATCCGATAGGACCCGACCCCATCACGAGCACGGTGTCGCCGATTGTCGTCTTCGCGCGCTCATGCGCGTGAACCACCGACGAACCCGGCTCGACGATCGCCGCGTATTCGGGCTCGAGTCCGGCGGGCGCCGGGAGAATGTTCCCCATCGCGACGCTTTCGGCGGGGATCGCGATGTACTCGGCCAGGCCGCCGGGCCACTGCTGTCCGATCTCGCGGACGTTCGCCGACAGCTCGTGGCGGCCCTCGATGCAGTAGGGGTCGAACGGGTCGTAGACGACCGGGCCTATCGACAGACGATCGCCGATGCGCCAGCGACCGGTGTACCCCGCGCCGCACGCGACGACGTCGCCGCAGATCTCGTGCCCCAGGATCCACGGAAGCTTCACGTTACGGTGTCCGCTTCGGATCGTCCGCAGATCGCTCCCGCAGAGGCCGCACGCGAGCACCCGCACGAGCATGCCGCCGTCGGGTACCGCCGGCACCGGCACGGTGTCGAGCGACCACTTCATCACGTCGTGCAGCACGATCGCGCGCATCGAGTCGGGAATGTCGGGTTCGCGATCGCCGGTCCTGGGCCCTGCTCCCGCTATGCGTTTTGGCTCACCCACGAGTTTCCTCCCGCGACCGTAGCCGCGCGAGCGCTGCGAAGTCGTCCTTCAGGTCGGTGTAGAGCTTCTTGTAGAGCGCGAAGTAGTCGGCGTAGAGGCGATGCGTCGCCGGGTCAGGGTCGAGCGGCTCGACGTACTCGGTCCACTGCTTCGTGACTGAGAAGTCGGGAAAGACGCCGGTCGCGACCCCGGCAAGGATCGCATCGCCGAACGGCGCTCCGGTCCTCCGCTTGACCATCACGGTCCCGACGCCGAAGACGTCGGTGATGATGCGTCGCCACAGGCGGCTCACCGCGCCACCCTCGTTCAGGACGAGCGGCAGGTTCACCGGCAGCCCCGCGTCGCGCACGACCAGGAAATTGTGGTACATCGCGTACGCAACGCCTTCCATCAACGCACGGACCAGGTGCCCCTTCGTGTGCGTGAGCGACAGCCCGAAGATCGTGCCTCGCGCGTTCGAGTCCCAGATCGGTGATCGCTCGCCCATGAGGAACGGCAACGCGATGAGCCCGTCGCTTCCCGGCGGGGTCTTCTCGGCCTGGAGATTGAGGAGGTCGTAACTGCTCACGCCCGACGATTCCTCCACCATGCGCTCGGCCTGGCTGAAGGTGTCGCGGATGTAGCGGATCGTCTGGCCCCCGGTCAGCGTTGTCGGAACGGTGACGAAGGTGCCCGGCGTCGTGTACGGGAAGTTGATGAGCAGTTTGCCCGCGTCGGTCCACGCGAACTCGATATCGTCGAAGATCACGCCCAGGTTGCCGACCGTGCCCAGGTTGCTCTGGATGTCGCCCGGTGCGATCGCACCGGCGCCGATCCAGCTCGCGTTGCAGTCGACCTGTCCCGCGGCGACCGGTATCCCTGCCGCCAACCCCGTCGCCGCGGCCGCGCCGCGCGTCACTTCGCCGACGATGTCGGTGCTGTCGAAGATGTCTGGCATCAGCGCCGGGTCTATGCCGAGTTCGCCGAGCATGCCGTCGTCGAACCGGCGTTCGCGGAGGTCGAACGCGACGCCGTAGAACGCGGCACCCGAGTAGTGGACGCTCGGCACGCCGGTCAGCTTGAGCGCGATGAACCCGTCGATGGTGAGCACCTTCCAGATCCGCCGGAAGTCGTCGGGTCGGTTGCGACGCTCCCAGCAGAGATTCACCAGACTCGGATGATCCTCGAGCCGGTAGGCCGAGGTCCGGAAGATGCGCTGTTCACCGATGTCGCGCTTGAGCCGATCGACCTCGTCGACCGCGCGGCGGTCCATGAGGTTGTACGCTCGATTGACCGGGCGGTGATCGGCGTCGACCATGACCATCGACGGCAATGCCGATGAGACCGCGACGCCTTTGATGTCCGACGGCGCGACGCGGGCCTGCGAGACCGCGGTCCGGATGATCCTGCACGCGACATCCCAGTATGCGTCGGCGTCGTGCTCCGACCACCCCGAGTGGTCGTGGATCGACGGGTACTCCTCGAACGCGGAGCCCAGGTCGTTCCCCTCATCGTCGATCACCGCCGCCTTCGCGCCGCCGGTGCCGTAGTCGATCCCGAGTAGATAGCGTGCCATTTCCTCTCCCTCA
>SKVA01000048.1 GCA_007129695.1 Spirochaetaceae bacterium
CACCGATTCGATCGCCGGCGCGATCCGCAGGTCGATCTTCCCATCGACTCCCGCCTCCCTCCAGTAGCGGCGGCCGATCGACGTCCACTCGGCGCTCACGTCGCACGCGACGAGCCGTCCGTCGGAAGGCATAACGAGCGCGACCGCGAGCGACGAGTAACCGGTGAACACGCCGATCTCGATCGCGTTGCGCGCGCCGGACAGCTGCGCCAGGAACTGCAGGAGCCCCACCTGCTCGCGCGAGATCTGCAGCTCCGCCTCCGCCATCGCCGCGGTCTCTTCGCGGAGCCTTCGCTGAACGTCCGACTCCGGCGGGTTGGTGTCGACCAGGTAGTCGTAGAGCGCATCGTTGAACGGGATGATCTTCTTCATCGGGCCAGCATAGACGAGCCCGGTCGCGACCGCAAGCGGTGAGATCCGGCGGATCGGCCAGGAAGCAGATTGTTTCACTTTATTGGACTAAATAGCTATATTGACGACATGCAGATACGTAAGAGAGTTGCAGCGTTCGCGTTGGCCGTAGCGATTGGGACTCCCGCGTTCGCAGTGGGACCGTTTCCGGGCACCGTGATCGACGATTTCCGCGATCCGAGCGGACTCGCGGTGATCGGGACGCGGTGGGAGTCCTTCACCGACCGGGTCATGGGAGGTCGTTCCGACATGAGCGCTGGGATCGTCCCGAACGACGGACGAAACGTGCTTCGCATGAGCGGCCGCGTCTCGCTTGAGAACAACGGCGGGTTCATCCAGGTGAGGTTGCCGCTTGCCGCGAACGGTTCGTTCGACGCTGCCGGATACGACGGGATCGTCCTTGAGGTCCGCGCCGGAGCAGGCGAGTACTTCATCCATCTGCGCGACGATCGCAGCAGATTGCCCTGGGCGTACTATCGCCACCCGGTCGCGGCCGGCGACGAGTGGACGATCGTCCGTCTCCCATTCGCCGCGTTCGAGTCGGACGGCATGCTCGGGTCGCGCGCACCGAACTCCCGACGCCTGCGGTCGATCGCAGTCGTCGCGACCGGGGACAACCCGGCGGCGTTGATCGAGGTCAGGTCGATCGCGCTCTACCGCATCGATTCGTGATAGAGTCACCGGTATGAACCACCGAACCGGACGGCCGCGCGTCTACAGCATCGCGCCGATTGAGGGATTCGCAAACCCCGACGTGGCGTTTCACGCCGCGTGGATCGCGGAACTCCGCGAACGCGTGGTCGATCAGATCGGCGGGCTGCCGATCGACGCGCTGAACTACGTCGCCGGCGACACAAAGCTGTCGGTCGCGCGCCTTGCGCGGCACCTCGCGTGGGGAGAGGCGTCGTGGATGGGCAGACTCGGTTCGCCTCACACCGCCGACGCGCTCGACCGGGCGCTGACCTCCGACGCGCTCTCCGCGTTCGACGCCGATCCGGCGCCGGCGAAGTCGGCCGACGAACTGATCGCGCCGATCCGGCGCGTCGCCGACGAGATCACCAACCCGCAGCTCGCTACGATGACCGACCTGGACGCGTCGATCCTGGACGACGGGACGACGGTGCTGGGCGTGCTGATGCACCTTGAGTGGCACTGGGTCTACCACAGCGGCCAGATCGGCCTGCTCCAGTTCGAGCGCGGCCACGACTACGAGTGGACGATGCACCGTCCGATGGTGCCGCGCCGGCCGTGAGACCCGCTGTGCGCTGAGCCCGCTCGGCCGGTCGACGTCACGCCGGCCGGTACGGCGTGTAGTCGATCCGCTCGATCGCGATCGATCCCGACGCGACCTCTACGCGGACCGGGTCCGTCTCATCGCGTCCGCCCTCGACGATCACCGTACCGTACCCCGTCGCGGTTGCCAGAAACGACCGGAACGGACCGGCGAACTGCGGGCTGACCGTCAGCGTCCGGTCGACCGCGTCGTACCAGATCCCCGTCATCCCCTGCAGCAGCGCGTACGATGCCATCGCGCGCGCGTACCAGTGGCCGCACTCGTATTCGTTGAACGGATTACGCGCTCTCCCGTCGTAGCGGTCGCGACACGCCCGGACGATCTGAAGGCCCGCATCGACGTGGCCGTGCATCATCAGATGCGACGCGACCTGGTATTCGATGCCGGTCCATACCTCGTTGCTGTAGACGAAGGGCAGCGATGGCTCGCCGCCGTGCGGCCACGAGCAGAGGAGCAGCCCGCCCTCGTGCGCCGCGGCGAAGCCCGGGCGTTGCGGGTTCACGTGATCGCGGAGCGATGACCGGAAGTTGTGACGATACACCGCATCCAGGTGCGACGCGACCTTCGCCGCATCGGCCGGCTCAGCGAGTCCCGCGGTCGCAGCGAGCCAGCCGCCGATGATACCGTCGGACAGGCACCCGTCGCCGTACTGGTATTTCGGCCCCTCGCGCCGCAGGAGCTCTACCGCCTCAGCCGACGCGTAGTCGGTGTGGATGAACTGTTGCTGCGCGGTCGGATTCCCGGCGCGCAGGCCTTCCCACTGCGTGCGCTGGATGAAGTACTCGCCGTTCCATAGCTCGTGTTCCAGTACGCGTCTGCCCGCCTTGGCGAGCGTATCGTACCGTTCGGCAGCCGCTTCAGCCTCCGGTCCGCCGACCGCGCGCGCGATCCGCGTCGCCGCGACCAGCGCCGCGACGTAGATGCTCGTGCACATCCCGTCGGCACCCCAGAACTCGATATCGTACGTGTTGTGGTGCGGTTCGATGAGCGCGCCGGTGTGATCGGGGTCCCACGTCCCGATGCAGAAGTCGAGGCTCCGGCGTACCGCGGGCCACAGCGCCTTCAGCCACTCGGTATCACCCGAGATCCTCCAGTCGCGGTAGACCTTGATGATACCACCGAGCTGTCCGTCGGCGGCGGGGAGCATCGTCGGCTCGGTCGGTCTGATCGGGATCGCGACGCGGAAGCTCTGCCTGCCTTCGACTGTCTGCGCGTCGCCGAACTCCGTTGCCCGCAGGCTCCGCTCCAGGTCGGGGAAGAGGTGGGGGAGCGCCTGCGCGTAGTTCCAGACGTGCGTGCAGCTGCCCGGGCAGCAGCCGGCGTCGTCGTGGCATCCCTCCCACGCCCAGATGCGGCCGTCGGCCTGCCGCAGCACGGTCGGGCTCTTCAGGATCGACAGGTTCGCGGCCACCGCCTCGATCACTTCGGGAGGCAGAGTCATGTCGTAGAAGCAGTCGCGGAAGCGCTCCGACTCGCTTCTGAGCCTCGCGTGGTGCTCGCTCCAGTACGCCGCAACGTCGCCGATCGATTCGAACCGGGTCGCGTACCACGGCGTATACGTCGAGCACGCGCAGTCGGGGCCGCACTCGCCCGCACCGGTGTCCGGCCTACCGTCGTCGGTTCGGATCTCCGACTCGGGGACGTACCAGCACAGGAGCAGCGTGATCGTGCGCTTCTCGCCGGGGGCCAGATCGAACGGCAGCCCCAGGCTCGCACCCGGACTCGGTCTGCCGTCGGTGATCGGCTGCGCGTCGGACGGGCCGCCCGCCTCCAGATCGCGCCACGCGATCGTCAGCGGATCGAACCAGCCGCCCCGAAACCACGACGGGTTGACCCTGCACCGCTTCGCATCGTCGCCCGCGACAAAGGCCGCGAACGCGTTGCGTCCGGCTCCGTTCAGCACGAATCCGCCCGGCATCGAGTCGACCGACGCGCGCTGCGCCATGAAGTTGCGCGCGTTGAACGAGAAGACTGCGCTCAACGGCTCATCGCCGCTATTCGTGATCGTGTACTCCATCGCCGCAACCGGGTACGACGAGTCGTCCGCGTTACCGGGCGTGAACGGGCTCCACGCGCTGAGCGTGCACGCGGCCGGGAACCCGTCGCGCTCCAGGTCGACCGTCGCGAACGGGAAGCGGGAGGTGAAACGCGCGCGGTCGAACCGGGGCAGCCCGTAGTCCTTCCCTCCGGCGCCGTTACCCGACGCGCCGTTGTGCTGGAGTCCCCACGGGAAGAAGAGCTTCCAGTCGGGGACCGGTCCCTCGAGCACGACGGTCTGCGCGGCGCCGGCAGAGTCGCCGGTCCGGGCGGGCACGACGTGCAGTGCCGCGAAGCAGGCAGGCTCGTTGAACACGTCGGGCCGATGGTGAAGCG
>SKVA01000316.1 GCA_007129695.1 Spirochaetaceae bacterium
AGTGTACGCCGCGTGCGTCTGCCGCTCATCACGGGCACGCGCGTAGAGAAGCTCCAGGCGCACGGTGGCCGAGTCGGCGACGGCAAGCAACTCCCGGCGCGCGTCTTCCTGCGTACGATCGAGCGGCTGTGCGTGTCCGATCGATACGGCGAACAGCACTGTGACGGCGTAGAGACAGCCGAGGACGAGTACAGTGCGATAGTTGGCGCTGGCCCGCCTTCCACGGTATTTCACGTAACTAGAACATACACCATCGTTCGCGACTTTGGCACCACCGTGATAAGATCGTCCACGTGACTGACTCGCTGTTCTCGGCAACCGACGGCCGCAACGAACCGCTCGCCGCACGGATGCGACCGCGCACGCTCGACGAGTTTGTCGGCCAGGAGCACATCCTCGGGGAGGGCAGGCTCCTGCGCCGGGCAATCACCGCGGATCTCCTTTCGTCGATCATCCTCTACGGTCCCCCGGGCACCGGCAAAACCACCCTCGCCCGCGTGATCGCGAACACGACAAGCAGCGCGTTCATCAGCATCAACGCCGTGCTGTCGGGCGTGAAGGAGATCAGGGAGTCGATCGACCAGGCGCGGTCGGCGCGCGATCTGTACGATCGGCGCACGATCCTGTTCGTCGATGAAGTTCATCGTTGGAACAAGGCGCAGCAGGACGCGCTGCTCCCGTGGGTCGAAAACGGCACGGTGATTCTCATTGGGGCGACGACTCAGAACCCGTTCTTCGAGGTCAACAGCGCGCTCGTATCGCGAAGCCGTGTCTTTCAGCTCACGCCGCTCAACCGGGACGACATGCTCAAGATCGCAGCCACGGCCGTCAGCGACCCTGTCAGAGGGTACGGCCGATTCGACGTGCGCATCGAAGTGGACGCGCTCGATCACCTGATCGCGGTGGCCGACGGCGATGCGCGCGGCCTGCTCGGCGCGCTGCAGCTCGCGGTGGAGACCACACCCGATGCGTACCCACCGCCCGACGGCACGCTCATCCGCATCACCCGGGAGATAGCGGAGGAGAGCATTCAGCAGCGGGCGGTCCTCTACGACAAGGAGGGCGACTACCATTACGATGCGATCAGCGCGTTCATCAAGAGCATCAGAGGATCGGATCCCGACGCGGCGCTCTACTGGATGGCGCGGATGCTTCACAGCGGTGAGCACCCCCACTTTGTGTTCCGCAGAATGCTGATTTCTGCAAGCGAGGACATCGGCATGGCCGACCCTAACGCGATCGTTGTGGTCGAAAGCGCGGCCGCCGCGTTCGACCGGGTCGGACTGCCCGAGGGCAGCTTCTTCCTGACCGAAGCGGCGCTCTACCTCGCCACCGCCCCCAAGTCCAACTCGACACTCGGGTACTTCGACGCGCTCGAAGCGGTTGCCACCGAAGCGCGCAGGGAGGTGCCGAACCACCTGCGCGACAGCAGCCGCGACGCCGAAGGTTTCGGCCACGGCAAGGGGTACCTCTATCCGCACGCGTTCCGCGACCACTGGGTTGCACAGGCGTACCTGCCCGACGCGCTCAAGGGACGCGTGTTCTACCAGCCATCGGGGCAGGGATACGAAGGCGCGGTCGCGACAAACGTCTACCGCCGCCGGGAGCTTCAGCTGGAGGCGATCATCAGCGACGAGCCCGACGAGGTGTTCTCGTTCACGCGCAGCGCCGATCGTCGGCTCGGTGAATGGGTAGCCCGCGCCGAACAGGGCAGGCTCGCCGCGATCGGCGCGCTTCGCGACAAGGTCAACGAACACGCCCGGATCGCGCGCCACCACCGCGTGCTCGTAGTCGGCCGATCGGCGTCGCTGCACGTCTGGGAAAGCGTTCGTCAGGCTCCCGAAGGGCGGGTCGTCGCGTGGATTCGCGACGAACGGCGGCTACAGACGATCCACCACTACATGCAGCAGCTATCCGAGCTCGAACGGCCGATGATCGTGACCTCCGACCGGCTCGATCTATCCGAAGCGTTCGAGCGAATCATCGCGGCGGACGCGCTGCTGACCGCCGAGGATCGGGCGGCGGCGCCGGAGCTTCTCAGAGCGCACGCGAATGCCGACGCGCGACTGGTAGTGATCCAGCGATTCCCGGCTGGGGGCACGCGGCTGTCGGACACGGTTGGCGAGTCGTGCCCGACGGACGTCCGTGAGCCACTGCTCGCCGCGGAGCAGTGGATCTACGGGCCCAACGGGAACACGACCGTGAACTGGAGCGAGACCGATCTGGCCGACGCGCTGGTTGCGTCGGGTTGGCGTGTCGCGCAGGCCGACACGATCGACACCGACGAGGCGCGGCGGGTCGATGGGGCGGCGATCGCACGCTGGTTCGACCGGGAGACGGTGGGAAGCCTGGGAGCGACCATCGCGACACTGTCTGATGATGCGACGCGCGAGCGCGTTGAGCGATGGATTGCCGGAGCGCTGATCGACTCGGTCATGCCGTGGTCGACGCGCTACCTGCTGATTACCGCCGGTCCTGCTCGATCGTGACGACCGCGTTGGGATGGGCGCCCGTGAGCGCGTCGCTTGCGGGTCGTCGTCCGGTGATGACCGCGGGGTCTGCGTCTTCGCTGGATTCGAGCAGCGCGGAAAGGAAAGAGAGCGTGATGCGCTCCAGCTCCTGACCAGGAACGTCGGACCCGCCAACAACCAGCCGCGATGGGATCGCCATCCGGTGGCGAAGCGTCGATGCTGCCTCCGGCACCGCATACCCCGGAAACCGAACCGACAACCGGCTGCCCGGCAGGATCGCGCCAAGGATCGGATCACCGCCGACCCGGATCTCGGCGAGTCCGAGTTCCGACGAAGGGGCATGGCCAAGCACCAGGAGAACCGAGCGCCGGGAATCGATACGCCCCTCGAACGCCGAGTCGACCGCCTCGCCCGCGAATGCGTCAAGCAGCACGATGATGTCGGCGTCCGACGCTCGCGACGGAGCCTCCACGACCATCCAGCCGAGCGACGCCGCTTGCTCGAACAGGTGCAGGTAATCACCGGGCACGACCCGATCGCCGCGGACGGCGACAAGAACGGGCATCAGACCAGCGCCGACGGGGGCGCGAATGAACGAGTTCGTCGGCACGAGCATCAGATGCGTCGCGAGCAACCGCGGAACGCCGGGGATCGAGCTCGTCCGGTAATCGGCCATCGACCAGTACGGAGCGACGAAGGCCCCCTCGCGTGCACCGTCGACCGTTCGGGCACCACCGGACGCCGCTGGATACCAGACCCGAAGCCGGTGCGACGCGTCGGCGGCTGCGTCGAACCACACGGTGGCCGTACCGACCGGATAGCCGCCCGACGGTGACGGCAGCGCAAAAAGCGGCGCGCCAAAGACGACGAGCAGCGAAGGAGCGACCAGGACGACGATCACCGCGATCCGGATCAGGAACCCCGGAGTCGCGAACCGTCTCCGGGAGGGCCTCGCAAGCGCGATGGCGAACAGGAACGACAGGATGTACGTCGGGACCAACTGCCATCGCCCATCTTCGATGTAGAGATGCAGCAGCAGCGTGACAATCGCGATCACGGACCACCACACGAGCCATCGGGACCTGTGGCCAACGAACAGCAGCGCGACGCTCACAAGAAGCGTCACAATCACCGCAGCTTCGAAGGAGCGAAAGTAGACTGGACCGACTGAAAACACGCGCCGAGTATAGCAGCTCGCCCGACGAGATACTATTGCCGAATCGGGGCGCTCCGGGGTATACTGGTGGGCGTCTTGGTGGATGTAGTTCAATCGGTAGAGCGCCAGATTGTGGGTCTGGTTGTTGCGGGTTCAAGTCCCGTCATCCACCCTCCATTCGCTGCGGCGGGTTTCCGCGGTTGACGTTTTGGATTCGCTTGCGTATCGTAAGCGGACCGGCGCCCGGTGCCGGAAAACCGGGGATGCGCCCGTAGCTCAGATGGATAGAGCGTCGGACTTCGAATCCGCAGGTCGCAGGTTCGAATCCTGCCGGGCGTACAGTTAGAGGGCCGTTAGCTCAGCTGGTAGAGCAGCAGACTCTTAATCTGCGGGTCGAAGGTTCGAACCCTTCACGGCTCAGAAAGGGTGAGAACAAGCCCGATACGCGCGAGAGTGGCGGAATTGGTAGACGCGCTAGACTTAGGATCTAGTGCCTTCGGGCGTAAGGGTTCAAGTCCCTTCTCTCGTAAGAGAGTCCTGCGGGAGTAGCTCAGTGGTAGAGCTCCACCTTGCCAAGGTGGATGTCGCCGGTTCGAATCCGGTCTCCCGCTCGACGGCCTGGGGTTTCCAGGCCGTTTTTTTTTCGCTATTCTGTGGCAATCAACCATCCCTAAGGACTTACCCTTGGTCAAAGAAAAGAACGTCGAGCACCGCGACAACGCTTCCGTGAAGCTCACGATTACCGTCGCGCAGGAGTCGTTGCAGAGCGAGTACGATGACCTGCTCAAGGATTACGCGCGCACCGCCCAGATCAAGGGCTTCCGAAAGGGACACGTGCCGCCTACGGTGCTCGAGCGCAAGTTCGGCGAGTCGATCAGGTTCGAGGCATCGCAGAAGGCGCTCGAGACCAGCCTGAAGAGCGTTCTTGAGGAGATCGACGAAAAACCGCTCCCGTTTTCGCAGCCTGCGCTCGACGGAGAGCTCGACTTCGATCTGTCCAAGGATCTGACCTTCTCGGTCGTCTACGACACGTTCCCGAACGTGGAGCTCGGCACGTACAAGGGGCTCGAGATCGAGGTCGACCAGGTCAAGATCACCGATGAAGACGAGAGTCGCGAACTGAAGGCGCTCCGGGAGCAGAACGCGATCGTGATGGACAAGGAGTCCGGCGGGGTCGAAGCGGGTAACATCGTCACGGTCGACTACTGCGAGCTCGACGACACGGGAGCGGAGATCGACGACACCAAACGCGAAGATTTCGTGTTCACGCAGGGTTCGGGCTACAACGTCTACAAGATCGACGACGACGTCCTGGGAATGGCTGCCGGTGACGAGCGGACCGTGACCAAGACCTACCCGGACGACCTCGACGATGAGTCGCTTCGCGGCACGACGAAGACGCTCAAGGTAGTGGTCAAGGCGATCAAGGAGCGCCAGCTCCCCGAGCTCGACGACGATCTCGCGCAGGACATCAGCGAAAAGTACGAGACGCTCGCCGACCTCAAGAAGGATGTGCGAGACCGTCTCGAACGGACCGTCGAAGGACGGCTGCGCGACCAGCGAACCAGCGCGCTCGTCGCGAAGATCGTCGAAACATCGACGATCCCCGTTCCGGAGTCGATGGTAGCCGCCGAGCTCGACCGCGCGTGGCACAGCTTCGTGCAGCAGTTCCGCGCGACCGAAGAACAGGTGCTGTCGCTGCTGAGCGCGCAGAACCGGACGCGCGACCAGCTGCTCGAAGAGTGGCGCCCCGGAGCGATCGAACGGATCAAGGGGCAACTGGTCGTCGGCAAGCTCATCGAGATCGAAGGCATCGACGCGACCGACGACGAGATAGAGGCCGAGCTCGACAGCCAGGCGCAGGGCGGTGTGACCAAGGAACAGCTACGCCAGTACTACCAGCAGCAGAACATGATGGACTACGTCGGACGCGAGATCCGCGAGCGCAAGTTGTTCGACAAGCTGATGGAAGAGACCAAGGTCAAGAAGGGCAAGAAAGTGGGATTTCTGGACTTGATGGGGCGTAATGAGTAGCTTCGCAGAGAAGGAAGCCAGATGAACAGAGGATTCGACTTCGATCGCCCTTCGGGCCTGGTCCATGCCGCTGCGCGCGCGGCCGAGCAGGGCGCGCACGCGGCCGAGCAGGGCGCGCACTTCACATACGTCTACGAACGCGACGGCATGTCGGAAAAGCAGTGGGATGTCTTCTCGCGACTGCTGAAGGACCGGATCATTTTCCTTGACGGTGCAATCGACGACGCGGTCGCCGATATCGTCATCGCGCAGATGCTCTACGTAGAGAGTCAGGACCCTGAGAAGGACGTCAGCCTCTACATTAACTCGCCGGGCGGTTCGGTTACCGCGGGACTAGCGATCTACGACGCGATGCAGTACATCAGACCCGACGTAGTGACGATCTGCATCGGGCAGGCCGCGAGCATGGGCGCGATCCTGCTGGCAGCCGGCGCACCCGGCAAGCGGTACAGCCTCCCGTCGTCGCGCGTGCTCGTCCACCAGCCGTGGGGTGGCGTTCAGGGCCAGGCGACCGATATCGGCATCCAGGCGCGTGAGATCGTTCGCCTGAAGAAGATGCTGATCAGCTACTTCGCGAAGCACACGGGCAAGAGCGAAGCGCAGGTCGAGACCGACATGGAGCGCGACCGCTTCATGTCGGCGGAGGAAGCCGTCGAGTACGGCGTGGTCGATCGCGTCTTCGTGCGGGAAACGGATGAGCAAAGCAAAAAGTGACAGTTCCAAAATCTGCTCGTTCTGCGGCAAGAGCGCCGACTTCGCGCGACGGCTGATCGCCGGCCCCGGCGTCTACATCTGCGACGAATGCGTCACCGTCTGCAAGAAGATCCTCGACGAAGAGGACGATGTACTGACCGCCGAATTCATGGAGGATGTGCCACATCCCCAGGAGATCAAGGGCTACCTTGACCAGTACGTGATCGGGCAGGAACAGGCCAAGAAGTACCTGTCGGTCGCGGTCTACAACCACTACAAGCGCATCACGCAGCGCAACCTGATCGAAGACGACGTGGAAATCGAAAAGGCGAACGTGCTGCTCGTCGGCCCGACCGGTACCGGCAAGACGCTGCTCGCGCGAACGCTCGCGCGGAAACTCAAGGTTCCGTTCGCGATAGCCGACGCGACTACGCTGACCGAGGCCGGATACGTCGGCGAAGACGTCGAAAACATCCTGCTCAAGCTCTATCAGGCTGCCGGCAACAACATCGGCGCCGCCGAGCGGGGGATCATCTACATCGACGAGATCGACAAGATCTCTCGCAAGGGCGAAAACATCAGCATCACGCGCGACGTATCGGGCGAAGGCGTCCAGCAGGCGCTGTTGAAGATCATCGAAGGCACGATCGCGTCGGTCCCTCCGCAGGGCGGGCGCAAGCACCCGAGCCAGGAGATGATCAAGATCGATACGAGCAACATCCTGTTCATCTGCGGAGGCGCGTTCGTCGGCCTCGACAGCATCATCGAACACCGTATCGCCGAGCATCCGATGGGGTTCGGAGCGGATATTCAGAGCCGCACCTCACGCGACCTGGACAAGCTGTACCGGCAACTCCATCCCGACGATCTGATCAGATTCGGACTGATTCCCGAGTTCGTCGGACGGCTGCCGATCCACGTGACGCTCCACGACCTTACCGCGAACGATCTGGTACGCATCATCAGGGAGCCGCGCAACAGTGTCCTGCGCCAGTATCAGGTGGCGCTCAAGCTCGACAACGTAGAGCTGCTGTTCGAAGACGACGCGGTGGACGCGATCGCCGAACTCGCGATCGAGCGTAAGACCGGCGCGCGCGGTCTGCGAGCGATCGTGGAGAACATGATGATCGATCTGATGTTCGAGATCCCTTCGATCGAGGGCGAAAAGAGGGTCGTGATAACGTCCGCGGTTGTGCGCAACGAACAGAAGCCACAGATCATACCGGTCCAGAAGAGCGCGTAGGCAGATGAACCTCACAGGACGATCGTTACTGACGTTGGCGGACTACTCACGAACGGAGATCGAGTACCTGGTCGACCTGTCTATACGGCTCAAGCAGGAGTGGCAAGCGCAGGCCCGGCGTCCGCGCCGGCTCGAGGGCTACACGCTCGCAATGATCTTTGAGAAGCTCTCCACGCGGACGCGATCGGCGTTTGAGACCGCCTTCGGCGAAGAGGGTGGCCTGCCGGTGTTTCTGTCCAAACAGGACATTCACCTCGGCTCCAAAGAGGACCTCGAGGATACTGCTCGGGTGCTCGGGCGGATGTACGACTGCATCCAGTTTCGGGGTTTCTCCCAGGCGACCGTCGAGGCGCTCGCGAAGTGGTCGGGTGTGCCCGTTTACAACGGTCTGACCGACGATTTCCATCCGACGCAGGCGCTTGCCGACCTGATGACGCTGAAAGAATGCCGAGGGTCGCTCGATGGGGCCCACATGGCGTACGTCGGCGACGGGCGCAACAATGTTGCCAGGTCGCTGCTCGTCGCGTGCGCCCGAATCGGCGTGACGATGAGCGTCGGATCTCCAGCAGAGCTCTCGCCCGACCCTGCTTTCGTGGCAACCTGCTCCACGGAGGCGCACAAAAACGGCGCGCGCGTCGAAGTGACCACAGATCCGGTCGCGGCGGTCCGTGGCGCAGACGCCGTCTACACCGATGTCTGGGTGTCGATGGGCGAAGAGTCCGAAGCTGCCCGCCGCGCGCAGATCCTCTCCCCGTACCGGGTCACCACCGATCTCATGCGCTGCGCCGGCAACGACGCTGTGTTCCTCCACTGTCTACCCGCTGTCAAGGGTCAGGAAGTAACGGTTGACGTGTTCGAAGGTCCGGCAAGCCGCGTCTTCGACCAGGCAGAGAACCGTAAGCACACGATCAAGGCGGTGCTCCTTTCGACGCTCGGGCGCGTTGACGCTGAGCAGTAGCGCCGGAAGATTGTGCTTGAAGACCCCGATTCGCACAGCTATACTTCGAGTGCAGTGATGAGGAGGATCTCGTGAAGAAGATCGCGCTGGCACTCGTGGTGTTTCTCTTGGGCGGACTGGTTCTGACCGCGTCGGTTCGCGAGTCGAGCCTCTACGTGCGCACCGTCTACATAGAGCGAGTCTACCCTACCCGCTTCGGGTACCGCATCGACTACAGGCGGGAAAGCTCTCTCCTGCTCGCCACATCGTACATCCCGCTCGACTGGTTCGGTGGTCCCGACGCGCGTGCGAAGCTCGTTCGAGTGAACGACCGGTCGGTACCCTTCATGAAGGTCTACTGGGACGATCGCGAGTTCTCGCACCTCGTCCTCTACGTGCACTCGAACATCAACGACCTGTCGTGGGGGACGATGCGGCCTACCGATAACCTGCAGGCTCTTTTCGACATCGACGAACTCGATCTCGTCTACTGACAGGTGCGTCCAGCAACCGCCCCCCGGCCCGTTCCTGAGGCATTTCTGAGCTTCCTCAGGGATCACTCGACGTTCTACCTGATCACGCACACCGAACCCGACGGCGACTGCATCGCGTCGAGCCTGGCCCTCGGGCGCTACCTCGCCCGTGCAATGGGCCGACGGGTCAGCCACTACAACGCCGGACCGTTCGACCGACGGGAGATCATCCGGTATCAGTCTGAGTTTTCGCCACGGCTCGACATCGTCGATCGATCGAACGATCCCAACCCCGCGATAATCGTCCTTGACTGCTCGGGCCCCGACCGGATCGGCGACCTTGCGAACGACATTTCGGGGCTCCCCATCGCCGTTGTCGATCACCACGCGTCGGGCAAGCCCTTCGGCGACGCGCGCTTCGTCGATACCACGGCCGCCGCGTCGTGTTACCTGGTACAGCTCGTGATCGAGGCGCTCGCCGCCGAAACCGGATCCGGTCTGACCCGGGACGAGGCCGAACTGCTGCTGTTCGGGATCGTCACCGACACCGGATTCTTCCGCCACGTGGAAAGCGACTCCGCCCCGCTGTTCCGCGCGATCGCCCGCCTCATCGACGCCGGCGCTTCGCCGAAATCGGCGCACGCAAGCATGTTCGGGGGCCAGTCGATCGAGACACGGCAGCTGCTCGCGACGCTGCTCGGCAGGGCGCGGCGGATCGGCGACGGCAGCGCGATGCTCACGTACGAGACGGCCGCTGACACGCAGCGCTACGGCCGGGTCAGCCGCGACTCGGACACACTCTACCAGCTGCTGTTCAGCATTGAGGGGATCCGCGCTGCCGCGCTGATCCGTGAAGAGAACGAGACGAGCTGCACGGGGAGCCTGCGATCCAGCGACACCGTCGATGTGAGCCGAATTGCTGAGGTGTTCGGCGGCGGCGGTCATCGTCGCGCGTCGGGATTCGTGACCAAGGCATCGCTTCGCGAGACGCTCGATCGCGTAGAGAACGAAGTCGAGGCGGCACTGCGCGCCGATAGCGCCCGACGCTGACGCGTTGGCCGGCGCCGCGCGCTGATTGTGACAGATTGTCACGTATGACCGTCAGAGATCGGTGATTTCTCCATTGCCCCCCGTCGATTGGTGGCACGCTGTTTGCTACTTGCCATTCGGAGGAGCCGATGGGCACGATGAGCGAGCGAATAGCGGCGTACGGCGCGGGACTGTCGAGCACTCGCGCGGTCATCGATGCGATTTCGGAGGTCGTCTACCGTTACCCGGCGGGAAGGCCCGGGTTCTCCGAGGAGGACTCCGCCGAGTTTCTCCTGATGTTCTACCCCCGGATCATGAAGCTGGTCGCCCGCTACGATGCCTCCACCGGCCGGTGTTTCGAGGTGTACCTGAACTCGACCCTGAAGTACCAGCTGAGAACGTTTGCCGCGCGTCACAGTACCGAGCGGATCAGGCTGGCTACCGCCGTGCAGCCTGGTGTCGCCGACGAAATTCGCGAACGCCCGTCCGAAGGTCCGTACGCCGACGACGACGCACCCGAGCGCGTCCTCTACCCGCTCGGGCGCAGGCGACTGTCGACCGGCTTTCTGGGGCTCAACCCGCCGAGCCATGGGCTTTACGACGGACTCACTCCGTCGCAGGCGCAGCGGGTGCTCGTCATGGCGCTCAAGGCGGAGGAGCAGCTCACAACGGAGCGCTGCGTCGCGCTTGCCGACTGGATCGGATGGGACAGGTCCCGTATGATCGCAGCGTGGCAGCAGCTGAGAGCGCTGTACGGGCCGATGCGCGAGCGCCGGCTCAAGCTGCAGGCGGCCCGCGACGGCGCGTGGTTCCGCGTCCGGTGCGTAGAGAACCGGCTGCGAATCGCGACCGATGAGATCGAACGGCGCAGGCTTGCCCTGGAGCGCTCGCGATGGCAACGGCGCCACGAACGCTCACGCTCCCTACTGTCGACGATTCCCGCCGGGCCGTCGCACCAGCAGATAGCTCACGTACTCGGGATCCCGAAAGGCACGGTCGATTCGGGCGTGTTCAAGGCGCGCCGGGAGATCGCAAACACGGCGTACCTGGAGAGACTTGCCCGCCTCTTCGAGGAGTCGTAGACTCATCGGTATGCGCGTCCTTCTGGCTACGAACAACCACCACAAGCGGGTCGAGCTCGAAGCGATCCTCCACGATACCCCAATCACCGGTCCCGGCGATTGGGGTATCGACGCAGAGGTCGATGAGACCGGAACGACGTTCATGGCGAACGCGATGCTCAAGGCGTACACGATTCGAGCCGAGCTCGTGCGGGTCGCACCCCGCGATGCTCACGAGGTCATCGTGGTCGCCGACGACTCGGGGTTGTGCGTCGACGCGCTCGAGGGCGGTCCGGGCATCTATTCCGCGCGGTTCGGCAGCCCCGACGGCGGTCGAACTGAGCTTGACTCGATGACGCGGAATCGTCTGTTACTCGACTCACTGACGGGCGAACCGAACCGGTCCGCGCGATTCGTCTGCTGTATGGTCGCGATTCTTGCGCCGGATCGGATCGTGGTTGCACAGGAGAGCTGGGAGGGATCGATCGCCGAACAGCCATCGTCGGCGACCGGCGGCTTCGGCTACGATCCTGTCTTCATCGTGCCCGACCGGGGCTGCACCGCCGCGGATCTGCCGCCGTCGGTCAAGAACTCGATCAGCCATCGTGGACGCGCCGCCGCCGTGCTGAGCGCGAGCCTCCGCGCGGCTATCGCGATCGGGGCGTAGCCGCGCGGGTAGCGGCGGCCGGGCGCTTGCGAGCGGGGAACATCTTGCGGTACCGAGTGAGGCTACCTTCGATGATCTCGAGCGCCTGCTCGCGATCGACGATCATCTTCACCGACGTCTCCGAGTGCTCAAGCGCCTTGTAGACCTCAAAGAAGTGCGAGATCTCGGTCAGGATGTGCTGCGGGAGCGTCGATACATCGCGATACCCCGAGTAGACCGGGTCGCGGAACGGGATCGCGATGATCTTCTCGTCGACCTCCTTGTTGTCGACCATCTTCACCGCGCCGATCGGATAGCACTCGACCATCGTGAGCGGATCGAGCGTCTCGGAACAGAGCACGAGCACGTCGAGCGGGTCGTTGTCATCGGCGAAGGTCTTCGGGATGAAGCCGTAGTTCGACGGGTAATGCGTCGAGGTAAAAAGGATCCGGTCGAGCTTGATCAGCCCCGTCTCCTTGTCGAGTTCGTACTTCTTCTTGCTTCCCTTCGGGATCTCGATGATCGCGACGAAGTGATCGGGGGTAACCCGGGATGGCTCGATGTCGTGCCAAGGATTCATGCAACCGTGATACTCCCGATCCAGCATCGACGTCAAGCAACCACGAACGGCAGGCAATCGTCGAGGGTGCGTTGACAGCGAACGGTGCACTCGGTATATTTCCGACGCACCGTTCGCGGCGGTGGTGAAACTGGTAGACACGCTAGCTTGAGGGGCTAGTGGGGTAAAACCCGTGGAGGTTCAAGTCCTCTCCGCCGCATTCGTCAGCCCGCCCCACCCCACTAGAAACCGATCACTAACACCCGAGCTACGCCTCGCCCATCTGCTGTGCACAGTCTGCTTGCAGGGGTCCTGCGGTCCTGACGCCTATACGGAGTCGCGGGCGAACGCCGCTTCGACGGCGCGCAGGCCGTCGACGGCGGCGCTCACGATCCCGCCCGCGTAGCCGGCGCCTTCGCCGGCGGGGATGAGGTTCGGGTGGGTGATCGAGCGCGCGTGCTCGTCGCGGAGGATGCGAAGCGGCGATGAGGTCCGCGTCTCGTGCCCGATCAGGAGTGCCTCCGGGTGGACGAACGACGACGCGCGGCTCCATCCGTCGAATCCGGCGAGCAAACCGGCGGCTACTTCGGGCGGCAGCGTCGCGTGGAGGTTGCCGGGCTCGAGCTCCATCCGGTAGCTCGACTCGGGCGCTCCGTGGCTCGGCCGGTTGTGGCGGAAGTCGTCGAGACGCTGGCAGATGCTTCCGTACCCGCCGGCGGCGCGGTAGAGGCTCGACTCGATCCGGCGCTGGTACTCGACCCCGGCCATTAGCTCGGGACCGTAGTCGTCGGGGCCAACGGTGACGACGACCGCCGAGTTCGCGAACGCTCCGTCGCGCCGGCTGTTGCTCATCCCGTTGACGAGCGTCGCGTCGGCTTCGCTCGCCGCGCTCACCACTTCACCGCCCGGGCACATGCAGAACGTGAAGATCCCGCGCGACCGCCCGCCGACGACGGCCTTGTGCGAGAAGCTGTACGTGGCGGTGGGCAGCCGCGAATCGTTCCAGTGCGGTCCGTACTGCATCCGGTTGATCGCTTCCTGCGGATGCTCGATGCGACTGCCCACGGCGAACTCCTTCGCGGCGAGCGCTACGCGCTTACGGTGGAGGAGCGCGTAGACGTCGCGCGCGCTGTGCCCGGTGGCGAGCACAACCGCGCTCACGGGGATCAGGTCGCCGTCGGCAAGAACGAGCTCGGTGATCCGCCCGTCGCGCTCGCGCCAGTCGTCGAGCCGGGCGCTGAAGCGAAACGAGCCGCCGAGCGACTCGATCCGGCGGCGCAAACCGGCGACGACGTGCACGAGCAGATCGGTCCCGATGTGAGGCTTGTAGTCGTAGAGGATCTCAGGCGGCGCGCCGGCGTCGACGAGCGAGCGGAAGACGCGATCCATGAGCGGGTTCGCGATGCGCGTCGTGAGTTTCCCGTCGGAGAAGGTGCCGGCCCCGCCCTCCCCGAACTGCATGTTCGACTCGGTGTCGAGCCTGCCTTCGGCCCAGAAGCGATCGACGTCGACCGTGCGCTCCTCGACGCATCGGCCGCGCTCGAGGAGCACCGGAGCAAGCCCCGACTCCGCCAGACGGAGCGCGGCGAAGAGCCCCGCGGGTCCCGCGCCAACAACCACAACGGGTCCGTCGGCGCGAAGTTCGCGCTCGATAGCCGGAGACTCGGCAATCTCGCGCACGCCGGGTCGTAGCGCGCGCAGCGGCGCGTCGCTGTCGACCTCTATCTGGTAGAGGAAGTGGATGTCGTTCTTGCGGCGCGAGTCGAGCGAGCGCCTGACGATGCGCCACGCCCCCTCGGGCGCGTAGCCGAACCCGTGGCTACCGAGCGCGGCGGAGAGAGCGTGATCCTGGTCGTTCCCAAACGGCACCTTGATACCGGAGACGCTGTACCGCACGGTCCCTCCCCCCTCAGGCAGTGAAGATACGACGAAACCACGCGCGACTTGCACCCGGCGCGCTGCGGCAAGATATTATCCAGTGAGGGGCACCTATGGAAATCAGACCCGGCAAGCCGTATCCGCTCGGTGCGCGCTACGACGGGGCAGGCACGAATATC